>CAZIYW010000139.1:0-12156 GCA_964543525.1 uncultured Fibrobacterota bacterium
TACATTCTTGACTTTACCGCCGATCAGTTTGTACCCGGCGTCATCCCCGTCGTTGTCCCACGCGACTATTGCCATCTCGACACACAGGGTAAGCTTGCACGGGAAGGGGTGCCGGTTTACACTATAGCAAAAGTATTCAGTGCCGATCAGATAGAATTATCAAACGACTCCTCCGCCATACAGTATAAAAATATCTATACCGGCGTACGTAATGCCGGCAAATGAATCTGCCTCCCGTTGACCCCTCCCTCCCGGTTTCATAATTTTCTCTCACAATGGATCACATCCTTTTCTGAAAGTATTTTGTATTGCAGTGAATAAAAAAGTTTCTCAGGCAACCCTCAATCAAAAAAAGGATCCGTCATGCAAAGACAATCAGTTACCGTAGCCCTTCTCTTCGTTGCTCTGCTGGCAATCGCAACGGCCGGTATTAATTCATGCGCAAAAAAGGAAAAAAAGAAGAACACACAACTCATTTCTCCAGCAGCCATAACAACGGAGGACCGTGAATATCTTACCCGGAGAGGATTACTTGAATCCGGCGAGGATATACTCTACCTGTATTACCAGACCGACATTACCGAAGAAGGGATTCTGCTGACGAATAAAAAGATCGCTGTCTTTTCCGCCGAATCAATTAAAAAAGAGTTTATGGAAACCATTTTTGACCTCTCGTCATCCCATGCCGTATCCCCCGAGAAGAAAAGCAGGATAACGGTATTCCGGAAAGATGATACCTCTTTCAGTTATGCCTTTCCCGGAGGACTGGATATCGATGAGACCTTCTTTACTGCGCTCCGAACAGAATGGCGAACCGCGATCTCTGAAAATCAGACCCGCGTAAAAGATACAACTAGCGGTGTTTTTCTTGGGTTAAAAAAGAAGGAAGAAGAAGGCAGTCCTCTTACCACGCAGGAATAACGGCAGGCGCTGCACAAAGCCTCATAGTATGCAGCCTATCGGGATTCTTTCTTATCTATCTGTTCAAGCTCTTTCAGCCTGGTTCGGGCAAACACGCAATCTTTATTTTTTCTTTTGTCGCGCTCATCACACCCGGAGAATTCGCTGTAATAATTCCATGCTTTTATTGCCTCACGCAGCAGCGCGGGATCCTGCTCGATATAGATATATTGTCGATCGAGTGAGTTGGCATAGTAGTAAAGCAGTACACCTTTAAATTCAGTATCCTGCTGGATAACCGATCCTTTTTTGGAATTGATCGCGGCATCAAGACGCTCCCGGGCTTCATTATAGAGCGCCCGTTTGAAATAAATCTGACCCAGATACGCATCGATTGTCGGGTCGGAAAAATCCATACGGAGTTTTTCCAGAATTGCCTGCGCTTTGGTAAGCTGATTCAGATGGGCAAAGCATATACGGGCGCGTCGCAATTGAGCTTCAAGATACTCATTCGCCACGCCGCCGTCCTCGACCGGCGGTACTATCTCATAGATACTGACCGCTTCATTCCAGAGTCCCTTGGTCTCAGCATCACGTCCCTTTTCAAGAAGTGATACCGACGGCTCTTTCATCGAGGAATTAATCTCCTTTTGTATTTTCGGCATCTGAAGATAGGTAAACACCGACAGGCAGCATGCCGCCAGCGACAACAGCAATGATATGGTTGGAAATGTCCGCTTGAACGAGAAAGGGACCCGCACCCGTTTCCCGGAGCCCCAGGCTGTAAAGGCCTGCAGACACACCTGAATCGTTTCGTCAATCTCCTTGGCGGTCTGCGGTCTGTTGTTCGGCCGTCGTGATAATAATTTATCCACCAGTTCTTCGCTAAGGGGCGAGACAGATGGCCGTAACTTTCGAAGCGGTTTGTACCGACACGCCTTTATCATACTTATCAGGGCTACCAGCTTATCGGACGAGAACGGCTTCTGGCCGGTGAATAATTCATAGAGCACAATGCCCAGCGAGAAAAAGTCGCTGCGTGGATCAAGTTTCTTACCGTCAAGCTGCTCCGGCGACATATAATGAAAGGTCCCGACAATCATTCCCTGCATGGTGTTGGAGGTAAGATTAAGCGGCTTTGCAGCCCCGAAATCCATCAGCTTCACTATCTTATCGGAAGATATCATTATATTTTCCGGCTTGATATCGCGATGCAGGATACCGGTAATCATCTCGCCGGAGGGTGATTTGATTTTTACATTATGGGCATAATCGAGCGCTTTTACTATCTGTGAACCGATATGCAAAACATCCCGCTCACTAATCTTCTTCTGCTCGGAGACAAGCGTTCTCAGTGTCCTTCCCTCAAGATATTCCATCTCAATATAGAAGTATCCTTCCACCTCACCGGTATCAAAAACCCGCAAAATATTAGGATGGTCAAGGCGGGCAGTTAACTGCGCTTCCTGAGAAAAACGGATAAAAAAGTCATCTTCATCACTGAGGGCCGGTTTAAGAATTTTTACCACACGGTTTAACTTGAACGAGGTATTAAAAGCTTTATAGATATAAGCAGTACCGCCTTCATTTATCTTCTCACGAATCTCGCAATGGCCGATCCGCTTTCCAACAAACGGGTCTGATGAACTCTTCCGTCTGGATGGCACCATTCTTGTTGAGGATTGACTGTTTAAAGAAGCAGATATTTTGTCCGGCATAGACTTATCCAACGGTACAGATACTCATTTCAGTTAGGTATTGTCTCGTATAGATACAATGTAGGTACTTTACGCTCAGCTCACGGAATGAAAACGGCATATCTCCGCTGCACGAAGTGTAAAAAATCACCGCTCCTACTCCTGAATGGGATTTCGAGACAATCCGTACCATTTCAAAATAAATTCTCTTTCATATAAAAAACACAGATATAACACGCTTTTTATTATATAATATGATATGAGAAAGATGCAATTAAAATAGTATCTGTTCACGATACATTCCATATAATCGAGAAAGGAGCTGCCATGCCGGTGGAAGGAATTTATCAGAATGAGGAATCGCGGCGATTAGAGAAGCAGCAGCATCGGGAAAATACTCAGGCTGTCGAACGACAAAATCTCAGCGAGAAATCACAGGAACAGGCGGGCAGAATTTATCAAAGCCGCTCAGAAGCACACCGTGAGGACATTGATAAAAATCGCCAGCGTGCCAAAGGTGAGGTGGATACAACTGTCTGAACGGTTTCTCGGAACCACCGGGCGCTTATTTACCTGTTCGTGTTACAGGCTTTAGGTTTTTCTGCGAATAACCTGGCAACGGAAAAACCGGAACTTTTTTGTTAGCGTGGTTGCACCTGCTGTCGCGATATCTCTTTTGCAGGAAAGAAGGGTGCGCTGCAACAGAGAAACGGTTACCACACATTCTCATCGGGGAGAAGAAAAAGCAGACTATTTCAGATTTACCACATGGGAATGCATCAGCTTCATTTTTAAATCATCCAGGGAAAACGGCTTGTTGAGAAATGTGTCAACACGGCCGCTCTCAAGATATTCTTTTACACTTTTAAGCCATTCAATACTTGACATCAGTATTATATAGGGTCGTTTATCCTTCTGATTTAACTCATTCACAATGGCAAGGCCGTCGCCACCGATGCCCAGGTTAACATCCGTTATCACCAGTGAGACGTCTTCATTACGGATTACCTCATCTGCCCTTGACTCTTTATCCGTGGTGATTATTCTTATATTGTGAGTATCAATAAGTAGTGAAAGAAACTCTTCAACCACACAGCGGATTGCGTAATTGTCTTCAACGACAAGAATTGTTTTTTCCATCATTCCAGACTTCTTTTAGTGTTTGAGGTCGTCGTCTGCACCTCTGCATCTCCTCCATGCGCCACTTTTATAAACATAGCCCGCCCGGGAAGAGAATTAACAAATATCTATTTACATCGTGTGCTTACCGCCTTACTTATATGACCAATACCGCAGCGCCGGTCAACTCTCCGCTCCTTAAATCATCAAGCGCCCTGTTGGCCTCCGAAAGAGGGAAAGTTGTAACTTCCGTTTTAACAGGAATTTGTGGCGCAATTTGCATTAACTGTTCGCCGTCTTTTCGTTCGAGGTTCGCCACGGAGCGAATCACCCGCTCCTCCCAAAGTAAATTATATGGAAACGACGGTATGTCACTCATATATATTCCGCCACACACAATTATACCACCTTTGCACGTCGCTTTCAAGGCCGCAATCACCAGGTAGCCAACCGGCGCAAATATGATTGCCGCATCCAGTTTTTCCGGCGGCATGACAGTAGAATCACCTGCCCATACCGCGCCAAGTTTCCGGGCAAATGCCTGTGCCTCAGTATCACCTGGACGGGTAAATGCATACACTTGTATTCCCCGGTACACCGCGATCTGCGCTACGATATGTGCCGCGGCCCCGAATCCATAAATACCGAGATGTTTCACGCCGTCACCGACCATTGCATAGGATCGATACCCGATAAGTCCGGCACACAGGAGCGGTGCAGCCTCAGCATCGCCGTATCTGTCCGGCAGCTTAAACACATACTGCTGATGCGCCAAGGTATATTCCGCAAAACCACCGTCAACAGTATATCCGGTAAACAACGGACTATCACATAAATTTTCTTTACCGTTCCGGCAAAACCGGCAGGCGCCACAGGTATATCCCAGCCAGGGCACCCCGATCCGATCACCCTCACGGCACAGGGTTACCTTATCCCCCGCCCGGATAACCGTGCCGACAATCTCATGCCCCGGTATCAGGGGTAATTTCGGTTCCGTTAAATCGCCGTCCGCAATATGTAAATCTGTCCGGCAGACACCGCAGGCATGGACTTTTATCAATACCTGCTCCGGACCCGGCTGCGGGACAGGTACCTCCCGTCTTTTAAGCGGCTGCCCCTGAGATTCGAGGAGCATGGCATTCATAGTCTGTGGTACATCCATAATGTAATTCCCTTCCGGTTGTGCATGGTTATCAGATGGGTGATAATATCTAATCCCGGCGCTGTTGTCAACGAGAATACTCGGTGTATCGCCGTATCTGCCTTTTAAAATAATATAGCATAGTATGGGTGATTTTTAAAGTGTTTTACCCGGCGAATGGTGAATTTGCATAAGGATTTACCATGCACAGGAAAAAAGGATGGTGGAAAGGGTAATTCGTAAAGGTACTGAGATACATCATCGTTGCCGGTAAAGACCAATGCACGGGCAGTACGATGCCATGCACCATCTTTATGAACCCGGCTGCACATATAATTATCCAGCCCTAAAATTCATACACGTGGTTCGTTTCTCCTGAACTTGCATTTCAGTAACCCAAAAACGATATTTTAAACCGGAATAATATGGTAAAATCAGGCAACTGGTTTTCCGGAAAACATTCCTGATTTATGACGTTTAAACTGTGATATATATTTTTTCAATGGATACAAATGCTCCGGAAAGTTTTAAAACACATCGATACACGAAAGCTGCGGAAGTGTTCCGCATTAAAATCAGATGGTCCTATCGGCATTAAACAGGTACGGGATAATTATCAATTGTAAACTTATATCTTTTCAAAGACTACTATCAATGAAACCGAATCGCAATTATCTCTTTATCATTTCGCTGTGTATACTATTAGTTCGATCACTTGCTTCAGCTGTCCCCACTGTATCGGTAATGTATTTCGAAAACCTGTCAAAAAGCCAGGAGCGCTCCTTTCATATGCGCAAAGCGCTTGCTGAAATGCTTATTAACACTCTGGCATCGGAAAAAACAGTTACTATCGTTGAAAGGGAGCAGCTGGAAAAAGCTCTCAAAGAGATTGCTCTGGGCCAGACGGGTGTTATTGATGAAAATTCTACTCCCCGGATAGGTAAAATGCTCGGCGCGCAATACCTGATTGCCGGAAATTACATGGTTGTGCGAAAAGACATTACCATCAACCTTAAGCTCCTGGAGGTGGAAACCGGCGTTGTTATTTCGACAGGTAAAGTTACCGGCAGGACAAATAAATTCGAAAAGGTAGTCAGCGATCTTTCGAATGCAGCGCTAAAAGCGCTCTCCGCCGTTGCACCCGGACTGGTAAAACAATATTACTTCAGTGAAAATATGGGAATATCATTGGAAACCGTTTCGGAATATGAGAAGACACTTAATTCTATAGACAATGGAGACCTGAAAAACGCCCGGTCCGGATTGAACTCTATATTGATATCTTCTCCCGGCTTCTTTCATGCAAAGATTACTCTCGACAATGTTGAAAAGAGGTTAAAACTGCTCACCGCGCGGCACGATAAGGAGATGGACAAAATAAAAAAACAACCGCTCACCTATATGTCTTTTATTCAGGCAGCAAATGATTATATGACCCGGATGAAGTTTATGGACCTGTTGCTGTACTGTATAAGAAACAGGGCTCATCCGCCGCAGGTTCCCGATGGAATGGCGGTAAAAGGAGCGGAGCTTATTGACTATTATTCCATAACGGCGGCAAATGCACTTCAAAAGTGGGGATTTGTTGTACGTGAGGGAAATAAATTTCTCGCTAACTATCCTACGTCTATGTACTTTAACGGCATTAAAGCGAACGTTCGAAACGCTGCTGCAGAGGTGGAAAAACAGAGAAAAAACGAAGCTGCAATAGAAACCGGAATTAGTGATTTACTTCAACAGCTCAAGAATAGCTCCGTCGCTCGAAAACATACAATTAACTATCAGATAGGCCTGAAGTTTTTCAACAATAAGCTATACAAACGTGCAGCAAAATATTTTCAGCAGGTGAATGCCGAAAAAGTCTCTGCAGATCTAAAAGATGTATCGGCGGACCTGATTTTATTTAATCAGTTCATCTGTTACTATAACCTGTTTGATAAGGAAAAAGTTTCATCTGTATATAACAAGATGAAGAAAGATTACCCTGACTCTCAATTCCTTGAGAGCATGACATCGATTATGGCATATTTTGCAGACTGAAAACTGTATCAAGCAAATAATACGGATAGTATTATTAACGTCATTAGTGATAATTTTTTCCTGTTCTCCTTTTCTCGCACATCTTGAAACAGCAAATGAACTCCTGCTAAGAGACAGGTATAAAGAGGCTATTGAGATCTATGACAGTATCCTTGCTGTAGATTCTACGCACCTGGAAGCTTTAATAAACGCCGGAAAGGCAAGTCTTACTACTGGCGCTTATGCTCAAGCCAGGTACTACTTCAGTCAAGTTTTAAAATTCTATGGTGATCGAGAAGCGGACGCATATTTATACAGAGGAATGGGATATCAATACGCCGGCGCTTATATGGATTACGCGATTAAAGATTATACAAAGTTCCTTGATTTAGAAAAAAACAGGGATAAAAGGGAACTGGCTTACTGCAGACGTACCCTTTGCTACCTTGCACTGAATAACCTTGATTCTGCTTTAGATGATTGTGATCGTGCAATGAAGATTAACTCAAAAAATTCTTTTATCTATGAAACAAGGGGTGATATCTATTGCAGAGCGGGTGAAAAAGAAAAGGCAGCAGAAAACTATCGAAAAGCTTATAATATTGAAAAACGGGCAGATAATTCAAGACATATTGAAAGAATTGTACAAAAGTTAAAAGAACCATGTACAGATGTAATTCTGCGTAAATCATTACAGCGTACCATTGATAATGCAAAAGAAGGAGATACGATCTACATTCCTCCGGGACTGTATTATGATAATATTACAATAAAAAACAGGAATAATATTTGCATTATTTGCAGAGAAGAAACGGCAAATATCAAAACTGTCAATAAAGTCGGTTACCAATTGTGTATGGTAAATTCAGCAGGGATAACTCTAAGTGGTTTTAATTTTTATCAATCGAAGCAAAACATCAACACTATCAGTATTAAAATAATTAACTCAAAAAAAATCAGAATACTTAACTGCCGGGTTATGGGAAAGAACAGAATGGGAGTATATATCAAGGGATCCTCTGATGTAGTTTGTAAGGGTTGTGAGATTAGCAATACCAGCAAAGGTATTACTTTATGGGATACAGAAGATGTTCGAATCCTGGACTGTATGTTCTGGAACAATGGATTTTTTAACAATAGTCTTGATATTTCAATAGACAACAAATCATTAGATGTTAAAATAGATAATATAAACAGAACTTTTCCTGATGGTAAGCCTTTACCTTCTGAATTTCTTGGCATGCTTGATCGGGCCGGCAAACGCGCATTATTTACAGATGAACCATATTTACTTACGGGTGATTTTAATGGAGATGGGAGAATTGATAATGCTGTCCAGACTGTTTCTCTTGATAAACCAACGCAAAAAGGAATTGAAATAGCGGTTTTCACAAGTGATAACAATGTAAGTTTTATACACCTTTTTGTAAATCAAAATTTGTCATGGCGAGTAATAAAAAACGACACAGCCTATAAAATAGGGATCAGTTATATTGCCGAAAGAGAAGGCTATGATGAAGGAGAAATTTACTTTGAAGAAGGTGTCTTTAAATTTATGTTAAATATTAAATAAAATTTCTTCCCTTACGGGAATTCATTCCGGAATTTTCAATTAAATTACCCTCTTAAAATCCTTATATCCTTTACCACACTCACTTGTCTTTTCAAATTATCCGTATGTTCTCTGGACACAAGTGTCTATTTTTTCTTTTCAGTGTATAAGAAAAACCAACAGTAATGGTATAAAGATAAAGCCAGTTTTTAACGTACCTGTCACCGGGTCCGGGAACATCCGAGTTTGTTCCCACTGCTCCACCGTCTAAATATCTGCCGTTTATAAAATTGCTCCCGGTTAAGCTTATTTATTACTCTTTTTCGATGCAAAGAGTGTGCCAAATGATACAGAATCAAGATGTAATCATCCCTTCGATTTATACTGACCGGAAACGACGATATTCTATTGCGCTTTACACTTAATAAAATAATTACTGTCCGAATGATCGAATGAAAGTTTTCTGTATGTTTACGCGGTACAAAAATGGCCATGGACCAGGATGCTAAAAAACCACGTATCGCTACTCTCTTACAACCAGCTTTTCCACACGTGGCAATTTGTTATAATAATACCGAAGAATAAAAACTCCCGAAGGAATCGGCGTGGTGATACTTTTCTTTGAGGATTGTAGAGAAAATGTCAGCACCTGTCGACCCTGGAGTGTATAGAGACATGCGCTGGAGGACGGATCCATATATACCGTTTTCCCCGGAAATAAAACTGTTTTAAAAGAATGGTTTTCCGGCGGAACTACATGGATAATGTGTGACTCCTTCTCCTCGATTTTCGCAACCCAGGCATCACTGGCATTGGAGTCATTCGGATCATTGTATACTTCACCGGCGACAATATAGAGATGCTCACTTTGTTCCATCAAATCATTGCATAATTTCCACAGAGTTTTAAGTGTCCACAGAGTGTCGCCGGAACTGTTTAATCGCAAAAACAATGAGCTTCGCCTGTATGGCAAGACTACAATGTTGATACCGGCAACAAGGTACCCACCATCACCGGTTTGGATAATGGTATAGGCTAATTCGTCTTCAGTCTCAATGCCATACTCTTTTTTCCATAAAAGATTTCCCGAGGAATCGCTGCAGGCTATAAAAATATCACTATCGTACGTAGCGGAATCTATCGTATATCCGGCTAGTATAAAATTTTTTTCACGGGTAATTTTAATTTCATAGGGAAAGTTCAGTCCGCCCCAGTTGTATGTTTTTGTCCAGAGGGTATCACCCGATGTATTGAGCCGTAACAGGAATATTTCATTACTTTTCTGACCAACCCCGACATAGCCCTCCTGGCCGAAACGGCATATAGAACAGATTCGCTGAACCGTATCAATTACACTGTCTCCATAGGTATTGCTCCACAATTCATTACCGGCCGAATCCACACAAATCATCCAGAATCCTATTCTGCCGGGCACAAGGGTATCAGCTTCCCCCACGAGTAAAAAGCCGCCATCATGGGTAATAATACCATCACGCAGATTATACTGATACTCACTGTTGAATTTTCTCTGCCATAAGGTATCACCTTCCTGTCCGGTACGAATAAGCATAGTACCGTCATTTCCATTATCAGGATCCATAGTTTTACAGGCAAGGAACAGGCTCCCGTCTGTATGCTGCTCAACAGCTTCAACCGAGGATCGGCACATCTGTAAATACCAGCGGGACCATTCTATCACTCCATCAGGCTCTATCTGAAACACCCACGGATTCCACAGGTTTTCATTTATGCTTCCCTCAAAGGAATTACTGTATCCTCCCATCAGGTACCTGCCGGTATGGGTCTTCACTATGCAGGAGATCACGTCGATCTTGTTGCCTCCGTAAATAGTGTCAAATACTATTTCCGGTTGTAATGCATAAGAGTACATGCACCAGATAATAAAACCCGGTAAGAATTTCTGCAAGGTCTTATTCACTATTGATTCCTTTGGCCGATACAATTCTCATTTGCTAAATGAGTAACGGACTCCCGTAAGCTCCTCTGATAATGCCCATAATTTTCGTGCAATTTCCATATCATATGACAATGCGCTTGAACGGGTCTTCCGGGGATATCCCCGCAGTTCCATTATACCGTTCGGGCCGAAGAACTGTCCGCCACCAACCTGCCATTCCGTCGCAGCATACAGAATCGGCAGCACCCCCATTTGCGGAGACTGGGCCATAAAATGATTTAAAAACGAAAACAGGCCGGTATGTCGCTGCAGACTGGTGCGGGCATAGCCGGGGTGGGCCGCTACCGCCATGGTACGGAGGTTTGCCTCCTGCAATCGGCGATCAAGCTCATAGGTAAAAAGAAGGTTTGCCAGTTTGCTCTGCCCGTAAGCCGGCCACCTGGCATATTTCCGTTTCCAGTGTATATCATTAAATCTGATAGAGCCTATCTTGTGGATAAAACTTGACACCATCACAATCCGTCCGGTTGGTGCTGCCAGTATTTTTTTTAGAATCAGTCCGGTAAGTGCAAAGGGACCGAGATGGTTCACGCCAATCTGCAGCTCGAATCCGTCAGCAGTTGTATTGTATGGCGGTGCCATGACGCCGGCATTATTTATGAGTATATCCAGTGTTTCATATTGACCGTTAAATTCATCGGCAAATTTCCGCACATCCTGGAGACTTGAAAGATCAAGCTGCATGAGGTCAATATTCGCAGAGGGGTATACTTCTGTAAGTGTTTGTACGGCCTTCTCGCCCTTTGCCCTGTCCCGGCTGGCCATGATCACTGTTGCGCCTTTTTCCGCCAGCGCTTTTGATGCCTCAAAACCCAGGCCGCTGTTTGCACCGGTGATAAGGACTGTTTTGTCCTGTATGTCGGGGATGTTATCTTTTGTCCATTTTTGTGTTTTCATAATCGGTAATACCAGTCATTTGTCAGGTAGGTCCTGTTACCACTTTTTCATATTACCCCTGAGGTTCGAAAGAAACAAGATAAGATCGATATGATTTCCATTTGCCGTTACCGTACTCACTCTGCGGAAGTATTATTGTCAGACTTCTTCTCCAGTTTGCTCCTGATATGGCGCTGTATCAGGTTCCGTGTATCTTCAGGAACATCGCGGAAAGCCAGCCCCACATTGAGGACCTTTTGCTTGTGGGGAGGCATTTTCACCCACTCAATCCTGCTACTGGTCCACCGCGGTATGGCATCAACCTTGATCTCTTCACCCGGCTCCGACAGTTGGATCGACACATTGAAAGCGGCATTTTCCGTTACGAGATAATTCAGGAGCTCATCGATCCGCTCTTCAACTTTCATGCACAGGCCACCTTCCGAGATATTGTCCGAAGTGCCGTTATAAATTGCTCCGGTCGATTCTTTGTCTGTTTTCAGACGGACATTAAGCACCGTATCTATTCGGACGTAACGTCTTTTCTCCCTGCCCTTGAATAAAATATTCTGCATGTGACACTCCTCTCGTGGTATACAGGAAGGCCTCCAGTATCTTCATAATTATGACTCTATTGAATTTAGTATGTTTTCCCCTGATTTTCGATTCATAAAGTATCTATTAAATAGCATTATCTAAATATACATGATACTATTTCATTTATATTCAAAATCAAGAAGAAACAAGATTAAAAAAGTTAGAAGAGTAAAAAATTATTTTTTGAATATGTAAGATAAAACTTGTGGAGACAGTGGTTGGTGGGCGAATAGTAAATTTTGGGTGACATTCGTGGATAAGAGGCTGTTAAAGATAA
>CAZIYW010000140.1:0-12081 GCA_964543525.1 uncultured Fibrobacterota bacterium
AACAATGGGCGCAAGTTATGCGCAAAGAAAAAAGAAGGTAGTCAGTAAAAAAATAGTTGACTTCCTATATAACGGAGGAGGACGAAAAAGAGTATGGAATAAAAAATGAGGGATATGCGTCCATATCCCTCAATCCTGGTCCCTCTCCCTCCCTCTCCCGGAGTCTATGACCTCTTTAATAGAAATTATTTGCCTATTTAATCGTTTAATTAATTATACTAAAAATTCGATTTTTTGTCAATATAATATAATGTATAAGAAAATGATGAAAAGATTAAAGATTAAAAGATTAAAAAAATTTAAGAGATTATTATTGGGTGTTATCACCGTTTTAAAAGTAGTGTAAAGCCACCGGTTTGAAATTGGACATTTTTTAGTTGATTTTCTTCATAGATTTATAGTTAAATTATTTTCTTCCCCCTTTATAGTAAAAATTGGAGAGTTCTTCGTCAATATAGCCGGTATTATACTGAATTATTCTCAACATTTTCAAAACGTTGGGTTTACTACAATTTCACGCCGTGGTCAGCATATTGGCATATGCAAGATAGAACTTGGGTGGCAGTGGTTGATGAGCGAATAGTAAATTTTGAGTATTATTTTCGGATAAAAAGGTATTAACGATAAAGAACTGCTGTTTTACTTGTAAACCTTATTTTCCATCCAATTATCCTTAGTAACCAATTGTAAACCAAGAATAATCCCTTACTGTATAATTTGATCTGAGATATCAAAGAAGGCGTACTTATGTAAAATATTACCCGGTTTCAGCTAATTTATTCCAGGGAAGGTAACTAATTCCATTTGCAGTATATGTCGAATTGCCGGAATAAATAACGAATTCTTCAGAAATTTCCCGGGGAAAAAGCTCTCTGAAAAATCTCAAACCTCTGGTGAAATCCGGCGAAATTGTTGCTGCAGATTTAATTTCTACAGGAACAAGCTCCTGTCCCTTTTCAATAACAAGATCTACCTCATTACCTGTACGATCACGGAAAAAGTGCAGATTTGATTGTTTCCCGGCATTATAACGCTTTTTCAGATATTCTGCTACAATAAAATTCTCAAAAAGGTTTCCCTGCAAAGGATGATGTTTCAGATGGCTTATTTCCCCGATACCAAGAAGGAACGAAACCAAGCCCGTATCGTAAAAATAGATTTTTGGTGTTTTAATCAATCGCTTCCCAATATTTCTGTAAAATGGAGGTAGTAAAAATAGTATATAGCTCGCCTGTAGTAAGGAAACCCATTTTTTAATTGTCGGTTGCGACACTCCTAAATCGTTCGAAATACTGCTGAAATTTACCAGCTGCCCCACTCTTCCGGCAAGTAATCGTACACACCTGGCAAATAGTTCCAGATTCTCAATCTGACTCAATTGTCGCAGGTCTCTTTCAATGTAGGTTTCAAAATAGTGAGAATAAAATTGATAAGGCTCTATCGAACGGATATGGAGACGCGGGTAAAACCCTTTTAGAAGTATCTCAGAAATGGACATATTTTCGGTAAAAGAAAAAAGCTCTCTCAAGCTCAAAGGCAGTAGTTTGATCATTGCTGTACGCCCTGCCAGAGATTGGCTTATGCTCTGTGATATCTCCAACTGCTGACTTCCGGTTAAGATAAACATTCCCGTCTTGTCAGCATCATCAACAACACCTTGAATATAGGAAGGAAGTTCCGGCGTGCGCTGAATCTCGTCAAGAATAGCGCCATCAGGATATTGTTTCAGGAATCCACGCGGATCTTCCAGCACAAGATGACGGAGATCCGGCAGTTCCAGATTTATATAAGCTTTATCAGGAAACAGCTTTCTCGACAGAGTTGTTTTTCCTGATTGACGAGGACCTGTAATAGTTATTACAGGATATTGCGTTGAAAAGGTCCTGACTAAATCACTTATCTGTCTATATATCATACCTTTAATTATACTATTTGCTAATTCAAAGTTCAAGTTTGAATTAGCAAATATGAAATCTGTGTCATATAAAAACCTTTAACGATTTAAAAGAGTTAAAAGATTAAAAGAGTATAAGATTATTATTGGCATATGTAAGATAGAACTCGGGGGGCAGTGGTTAGTGGGCGAATAGTAAATTTTGGGTGTTATTCATGGGAAAGAGGCTTTTAAAGAAAGAAAAAAGAGAATGACGATTAGCGATTAGCGACAACGATTACAACCGGATGTATGCTTGGGTAGTAGCCTATAATAGCGAATTTTAAAGCGTTATTAGAAATTGGAAATTAGATATCGGAAATTTAAACGTCACCTTTACCCTAACCCAGTTTTACCAAACGGGCATCCTCACCCTAACCCTAACCCATATCCCCTATTTTATAACTATCATCAACCTGCTCTTTGCATACTTCTTCCCTGCTTTCAGCCGGTAGATATACGGCCCGGCAGCGACCTTGCGGCCCCAGTCATCAGTACAGTTCCAGAGGATCCGGTAGAAGCCGGGTTTCATTTTCTTATCCGGCCTGATAACGCGTGCGACGAGACGTCCCTGAAGGTTATAAATAAACAGCGAGACCTTGGTTTCTTTAGGAAGGTCAAAGCGGATATTGGTGTATTTTACCACTGGATTCGGGAAGTTGTGGAACAAATAGAACCTTTTCGGCAGAATCGGCAGAGGTTTGACTGTTATGGGCCCGTAAATATCGCGGGTTTTGTCGTATGAAATGGCTTCAAGCCGGTAATCGTACAGAATATAATTTTCGACCCCGTAATCGATTTTCCTGTAATCCGCGGGTCCTGCGGAGGTGCCGCCTTCAACGCCCGGTATCATGGTCGGGGTTATTTTTACCCAGTTGGTATCATCAAAGGTAATTTTCTTCTCCTGAAGCATTCCGGCGGCAGGACTCAGCTCTGCGTCTCTGGCTGTGGTGTCAATCTCGCGTGATAATGTATCCAGGAATGCCGGATTAATTCTTCGGTATATGAAGAAACCGAGATTATCCTTTTCACTCTCTGTGCGCCAGAACAGGGTATCCTTGCCGTCACCGGATTTGGCATAAAAATCCGACATAGTCACCGCAAGGTCATCGTCATCATCAAGGAAAATTTTCGTATCGGCGCAGAGCACCGTATCAAGCTGGATAATCAGCTCATTAGCGGTTGTATTCACGTAGCCATTATAGCCATACCCTTCAATCATCATAACCGTATCCGATGCATTATAAAGGCGTAAATACTTGGGCAGATGGTTTGAGGAATAATTGGTGATACGAAAAGCGGGATAGAAACGACAATCATCCACACCTGCTTCGGCCTGTAATTCGAAATTAACCGAATTATTTTCAGCCTGAATAACATAGGCTCCTTCCGCCTCATTGAATCCATCACCATTTAAATCACCTTCAGAACTCGTTACCCGGGTTCCACCCCCACTCTCCATGGAGAGCGCCTCAATATCCTGCACTGCTTCGACAACTGAATCCATATAGGCTGAACTCATATTCATATCCCGAATATCATAATAGAATGCCAGCAGGTAAGGTGCATTGGCTGCAGGCCAATCATCAGCACCGGAAAATTTCATACCCATATAGTTCGGATCCGACCACTGCGCCGCGGTAGTATCATAGCCGGTGAACAGGTCTTTGGTTCCGTTTTTATCAGCCGTTCCTATAAGGGCAATCACGAAATCGTGTATTGCATCTGCATTGTATACCACGAATCGCAGGCCGATATCGGATGAATCATAATTTACCACATCATAATCCTGCCGGACCCTGTAAAAAGTGTAATCAAAATCTGCGCTCATTGCACTGATTGAATCGTACCGGAAAATCTGTCCGGTGGGATAGACTGTCCAGATAGTGACAATATCGTAATTTAAATAAGTATCATTTATATCTCGCTTGTCTATCCTTAATCGCACGCGGACATCCGAGGCTTCCAGAACCGTGTAGGAAGGATTGGCGGCTGCTTCAGTCGCACTGTTTGCATAACCGCTATTATAGTAATGGTCATGGTACCCGAATGCTCCCTGTCCGCTTGCGGGTATAAGATTAGCAGCCGATGAGATGGCAGTACCGGGTGACAAATTTGATGAGCTGAAAACTGAAATCTCTCCATCCTTGCCGGTGCTGTTGTCCATTTTCCAGAACAGGTAAAACTCATTGGACCCTGCAGCGCCAAAGGTTGAACTGGAAGTATTCTTTACATAATAGTCACTGCCGCTCGCCCCGTATGTCATGGACGGCATGGCACCTGTCATGTAGGCACCGGAGCTGTCCGCATCGTCTATATAAATTCGCAGGTCTGAAGATCTCACCGATTTGTTGAAACCGATAGTCAGCACATTGTCGGCATCGTTGAGTGAAGCGATATAATTCGTTGTTGACGTCTGCCAGCCGTCATTATAGTAAACCGCCGTTGGTGTTGAACCGGCCCAGTAGTTGTAAATTTTAAATATGGGAAATCGTGCAGGTACCGTGCTGGTACCGTCAATTTTAAAATGAACGGTGCTGTTGTTGTCTGCTCTGAGCATGTACTTTCCGGAATTGGGCCGAAACCCTGTTTCGGCAACCGCCCGTATTGTCTCTTCGGAAATCTCGGTGTTATAAAACCGCACATCATCAATGCTGCCGTTGTAGCCGTTACCTATGACCACATCGGCGCTATTGGTGCTCATACCGATTTGATTGATATAATATGAAACAATTTTACCGTCAATGTAGAACTTTATTCTGCCGCTGTGAATATGGTATGTAACCGCCACATGTCTCCACGAGCCTGTACCCGGCCCTTCGTCAGCAGATACGGTAGTGCCGTCAAGGGTAAGTGCAAGGTAGCCGCTTGCATCACCGGTGAGTTTGAAACCGGTGCCTGACGAGTATTTGGTGAACAGCTCCGCGCTTGCGCTGATTGTCGCCGCGGGCCTGACCCACATCATCATGGTAAACACCGGCGTATTGAAATCAGAGGTATTGCTCGAAACGGTCACATAATCGCCGGAACCGTCAAAATCAAGGGCTGCACTGCCCAGCCGTTCAGTTGAGGTGTTCCACGTTGCGTTGGTGATAGTCCCGTCATGGTTACTTACATTGGAAGCAGAGTCCTGGGTTGTTGAGCCGGTGCCTTCATCGAATTTCCAGTGGCCTACGAGTCCTGCGGTCCACTCCTTTTCCATGCCGAAGGTGCCGATACCGTTGACGAACTCGAGGCTGTCAGGCCTCCGGTAATCGTCGGCATGGGCACCGACACCGGTGGTGTCATTCCAGTTTTTATGAGCGAAGTCTAGCATGAATTCCCAGGACTGCTTGTTGCCTGATGCAAGCTGCCAGTCATCGTCGACATAACCGTAATAATTGCCCGTAGTCGCACAGAATGCGCTTGCCTGCGACCAGTCTTCGTACGGCACCATGAGAATATCGAACCGGCCCGATGTGGTGTCGGCGTGAAGAATATAATTGCTGGTACTTGCCGTGCCGCTCTCGTTGTAGTATGCCTTGTTAGTCACATTACTCTCAACACGAAACTCAATACCTCCCGTGGGATCATAGGCGGCTGCCAGGGCCTCGGTTTCCGCCCTGACAAAGACCCGTCCGGAACCGTATATGGTATAATCCACTTCCCACGGGTGTGAGTTGAGCGAGAACGCCTGACGAACATGGCAAAACAGGCTGCTGCTCTCAATCAGTGTCAGGGTACCGGTGGTACTGTAACTGTTTTCACCGTCCGCAACGATGTAAAACAGGTTAGTGTTGAGCTGGTTGGTGCCCCGATATGTACTTGACTCATCGGAAAGCCACATAATACCGGCGCCGTTCGCCTCTTTTAAGACTATGCGCCAGTTATCCGTTGCTATGGAGCAGGTGTCATCGGTACCGGTGGTTATGTCGTGCACAACAGTCAACGGCTGCAGCTCGATATTCTCATCAATAATTACTGTGGCGCCCGGTTTCTGGGTCCCATAACAGAGTTTGATCCAGTCAGGTGATCGGGCAGTTTTTTCAACGCGCACTTCGTCAAGGAGCCCGTTCCAGTCATAATAGTTGCCGGCTTCGGTATTGCCCGAGCCGATGCGCAACGGGTACGATGTATTCCGGCTGAGAGTATAGGTCGTCGTATCTTTTGGTACACCGTCAACATAGATTTTCAAATCAGAACCGTCATACGTACCGACCACATGGTACCAAGAATGTAAAGAAATATCTCCACCGTCCGCTGTACCCCAGGCCGAACCGTTTCCAACCCAGTGTTCCCATTTATCAGTTGGAGCCGCATACAGCACGTACCCTGTTATATTACCCCTTGATGTTAAAGCCGAGCGGTGTCCCTCGGCAACGGTTCCGTTCACTTTCGCCCAGCAACTTACCGTATATTGTGCAGGATTTAACGTAGATGAATAAGGAACCTGAATATACTGATCAACCCCGCTGAATTTCCGTCCTTTTCCAATTACCCCCGTTGTGTCAGTCGTTGGAGACGCTGAATTGGTACCGTCATTGTTATTTGAAGTCGCGTCAGTAAACACCTCGTTCAGATGCCACACACCGCCGAAATCATAATCGCTGTCTGTTTTAAACACAGCTTCAGCGCTTGACGAATCCCCGGCGCCCGCTTTTCCCCAGTACATAGTTATGTATTGTGTATTATTATTCCCGTACACGGTATCGCACAGCACCCAGAACTCAGCGAGGTTATTGCTGTAGTCCCAGCGTTCCCGTTCATAATACAAATGTTCGCCGTTAGATTTTGAAAAACGGATATCGTAGCCGGTCGAAAGCGCCTCACCAAAGGTGAAATTACTGCTTGTCAAGCGTACAAGGAGAGGAAAATTAAGCACATCACCCGAAACGTCGGCGCCGGAGCTTGTGGTGTTGATATACAGATTTTTGGAAAAATTCCAGGTACTGTAATCCTCCACCGCGGTAACCGAGACACTCATTTCAAATGTGTCCTTGAGCGAGCCGTCACTCATGGTAAATTCATAAGTAAAAGTACCTGACGAGCCTCCTGCAGGAGTAAAGGTAACGGTTTTATTTGTATTATCAAAGGACAACGAGCCCTGTGACGGCGCGGTCAATTCAGCAAGGGTGACGGAATTGCCGTCAGGCTCCCAGCCGGCGCTGTGGGTCAGGGGTGTTGCGCTGTTGGTGGACCGGTTCTTCCAGGCTTCCGATGCCGCCCAGTCCTCGTCTTCCATATTTAATAAAGTACCATCATAATCAGTACCGCTGGAATAGTCTTCCAGGTGTGTACCGTCGGTGGTATCCATGCGCCAGTATGCTACAAGGTTGCTCTCACTGCCGGTTAACGGTTCATACATATAGTCCTGAACTTCAGACTGTGTGCGCACATCACTCCATAACCTTATTTCGTCAAGAGAACCTTTGAAATAGTTCCCGTCGGTTCTTCGTCCGATGAAATTGTCTCCGGTGATGCCAAAATTGGTACCACTGTTCGAGCTCGAGGCACTTTCTCCGTTTACATACACATCACTGGATCCGTTGTTATACGCCCATGCCACATGGGTCCAGATACCGTTGGTAATGGCAGTCGTTGCGGCAGTGGGAGTACTGGCGGTACCGGTCGTATAAACAAACTCAATCTTGCCGGCATCGGCTTCATACACGGCTTCAAACCGATGAGTTCCCTGATTACTTCCCTGAATAAAAATTCGTGAATTGTCATCCGGTGTATTCGTCTTCACCCAGAATTCCAGAGTAAATACCGCACTGGTTATCATTGAGCTGCTGCCGAGACTCACCCCTTCGTTCGATCCGGTACCGTCAAACACGAGACAATTACCGGATCCTGCTACCGGTTTATTATTTCCCGAAGCCGAAACTTCTATACTCATCTCAAAGGTATCTTTCAATTGGCCGTCGCTTATTTCATACTCATAGGTAAAAGTTCCAATGTGTCCCAGCGTCGGTGTATAAGTTACCGTGACACTGTCATTATCAAACGACAGACTTCCCTGGGTTGGCGCCGTTACCTGGGAAAGGGTAACGCTCTGGCCGTCAGGCTCCCACCCTGCACAATGGGTCAGAGCCTGGCCAACGTCTGTGGTACGTTCTTTCCAGGCATCGGAGCCCTTCCAGTCCTCATCCTCCATATTCAGCAATGTACCGTTATGACCGCCGGAGGCGTAGTCGGTCAGAGTTGTTCCTGCAGTTGTATCCATACGCCAGTAGCATACCAGATTATCCTCCGAACCGGTCAGGGCTTTATACATATTGTCCCGCAGTTCCTGTACGGTACGGGCATCATCCCACAACCGCACTTCATCGAGACTGTCGATAAAATAGCCGCTGCCCGTTGTGGGATCTCTGCCAAGAACTACATCATTGGTAACATTATCTGTATTTATCGTCTGCGACAAGGTCCCGGTGTATGATTCTTCAACACAGTCAACATAGAGCTTGGCATCCAGCACATTCGGCGATCCGTCATTTTGAAACACTACAGCCACATGGTGCCATTTGCTGTCCCGTAAATCGGTACTACCCACCAGGTATCCGCTGCTGCAATGGAGAGTGAGCGCGCCTGCATTTCCCCAGCCACCGTCGTTTATCTGGAGGTCGAAACGACCGCCCAGGGCATTTTTCCCTGAACCGAATATATAGTAAGAGCTGGCCGGAGCGTTACTGCTGATTTTAATCCACGCTTCTATCGTCCTGGAATTAGAACCGCCGATGCCTTTATACCCTGTTATCTGTACATATTCGTTGGAGCCGTCAAAAACCAGACAGTTACCGCTACCCGCCACCGGACTGTGAGCATTAGTTTCTGTGGTAAAATTCCATGTGGTCTTATCTGAAATACCGGCATAACTGTTACCCGCGGTATCGTCAAATGCATCAGGTCCTATCTGCACATAATACCCGGTATTATATGCAAAAGTCCCGGATGGATTTATAGTTATCGTCGTGGTACCGGAACCTGAAACTCTTGCGTCCTGCGCATCAATACTCTCAAACTGGCTGTCATCCGAACTTCTATAAATAACTATATCATTTGATGTACCGGATTCTGCATCAACAGCTTCGTTGAAGGTCAGCACCAGGTTGTCATTTATTCCGACAGCGGTGTTGCCGTCAGCAGGGCTGTAAGTATCAACGGTTGGGGGATCGGTATCACCCTGATAATAGACCACCAGAGAGCATGCGGAAATTACCCAGTAATACGAATAATACCCCGGATTGGCCGCAAAAATCAATCCATTGTTCGTTTTGGTCTCATCCAGCCAGGCCTGTACCAGGGTCTTGAATGCCGAGGTGGAGCTCATCTGAAACCAGCCGGTCTGGGTTTGTATCAAAGTATCATTGGCAACATTATTGGTCCATGCACTCAACGCATAGGTATTGTACACTGCGCTTGAACTGTATGAGCCTTTGTCCTGCTCCCACAGGCTTCCCGGAGTGCTGCCTCCAGTACTGTTGGTGCTGACATTGTATTTGAAAAACACGCTGTCGACTGTTTTGCCGTTAAGGCTGCTCAAGTCTGCGTAACACAGATTTTCATAGGACCAGGTAGAGGTATTCCGGATATAGGCCCCTACCCAGATAGGAGAATCCTTTCCGCCATACACGTTGTCCTCATTTGTCAAACACCGGTTGAAGAGAAGAAACGCCGTTCTGATCGATGCCCGGTCAGTGGATTCTGAAGAGGTACCTTTACCATGCTGAGTGGATGTTCCGGATTTTTTTGAACCCGTCTCGGCCAAAGCGACCTGCACCGGCTCAAAGTCACGTTCAACCGACGGTTTATCCATTTTCCAGTACAGAAAGAATTCATCGTCACCGCCATTTTGAGCAGCATCAGATGTATTAAGCGCCAGGAGTGTGACTGCATTATCTTCAGTATTTACGGGTTGTGCAGGTACTTCATGGGCGAAAAGAGAAATAATCAGCAAAAAAATCATCAGAGGTGTACCTTTTTTCATAAAGGAAAGTGAAATATTTTCGGTATTCGATATGTAAATATGATTTCAAATTTTAATTCAATTAAATAATCAAGACGGATATAATTTAATTGTATCAGAATTTATATAAAAATTCAAGTAATAATTAAGCGTTTAAATGTAGATGTGTGACTATATTTCTCCGTTTATTGTTTAAGTGAAGATTTTTAAATAGTTTTATGATTGCCTTATCGGAGATGTTTATGGGTGGATTTATGGTTCGGTATATGAACATGTATTGTAAATAAAAAATGAAAAGATCTAAAAGAGCTCAGAAGATTCAGAGATTATTATTGGCATATGCAAGATAGAACTTGAGGGGGCAGTGGTTAGTGGGCGAATAGTAAATTTTGGGTGAAAATCCTGGATAAGGGGCTGTTAAATATAAAGAACTGCTGTAAATAACGGTATGTGTCAGCGTGAATCTTTAGCTGCTCACTACCGGTACCGGCAATACTTTGATTAATCGAGATTTATTATCATCGACAAACACCCGCGTTCTTTCCTGCATTATCTAAAAAGAAAAAAGATTTAAAAAAAATATTAAAGAAAAAGATTTAAGAGCTTTTAAAGATAAAGAGCATTTTGTTGACATTACTAATCTTTATTCTTCAGTCTGTCCCCGAAAAACACCCACCCGAACATTCTCAATGCCCGGTACGCAAGGCGTGCTTTGCGCTGTTCCTGAAAATTAGCGGCTATATAACTTGCTTTATACACCTGATCGCTCGCCTTTCGTCCGAGTTGTACAGGTTTGCCGTCACACCACACCGACACTCCCCCGAATTCATGTTTTTCATTACCACCAAATGCATACAGGCCGTCATGGCAAAGGGCAGCCATGCGGACCGTACCGTCGGGTCGTAAACCGAAGCTCCAGAAAACCTGAGGCACTGACTGGCCGTCAGAGACGAAGCCTTCCTTGATTTCAATTTCAAAATACCCGGTTTTCTTTTTCCATACCCCAACCCAATTATAACGGGCGGTCTCTTCAAGGCGGTACATCTTTTCACCAATGGGCCGCAAATTCGGCTGCTTTTGGTGAACAGGCCAGTCTATTGATTTGAATGATTTAATCATAACTGACAATTCTCCCGGGTAGTATCTGATTTCCGAAATATAATATACTTTATATATTCACAAAATATATTCACAAAAAGTAATGAATTCCGGATCGTTCATTGCCGCGTCATTAAAACGGTTCAGTGTATTACAGTTCGACACTTGAGATATTATCACTTTTATATATTTTCCTTAATGCCGGCATTACTGGGGGATAAAGCAGGACCCTGCTGAATGGCTTAACATACGCAAAGAACTCTTACATGGTGAACCGGAATGTATATGGGTTGCACTGACACGCTACAAAATTGTCGGTTATACGGAATATTTTTATCACTGGAAAAATACGGTAAATTGCGAGATACTTGTTGAAAATAATTCATATCATACGATAATTATCAGCGGTTTACTATCGGACCTTGAGCATACCATGCGAAACGCCGGATTACAGCAGTTCGTCTTTCATCCCTCCCCTGCACACAATGCCATAACAAACAGATTATCGGACCGTGGCTATACCAAAAGACCGGCCTATGTTTTCCAGGTAGCCCTGTTCGATTTATAAAAATGTGTTACACTTCTGCAACCACAGTTTCTCAAACGGGTTATAACAGTTGCTGCAGAGCTGTATTCATAAACTGCACTATTAATGGAAATACAGCTGTAAATAATGGCGGTGGTATATACAATACGCAATATGTAAAATCAATATGTAGTCCAATAAAGAGAACCTTTTGCGCAGTGGAACATAAGAAATGAAAATGACAAGCCTGTATCTGCAGGCAGCTATATGGCGATACTTAAAACAGAAGATTCCTGTGGAATAGTTTCGGTATTTCGTGAGATTATTGGTATTAAAAGGAGTTATAAATAGTGTAAGCTTACGATTTACTTTTAATATAAATCCGCAAAAAACATATCACATTCCGGAAATGGCTGATATGAATTTTCTTTTCTTGAATTAAAATAAGTCCCCAATCGAAAAATAGGGCGGTGAAAGTTTAACAGTCTACGATTTAGCGCCGGTCATGACTCTCTCACCTTCCAGTATCAAATTTGATACCGATTGAGAGCTTATATCCAAATACCGCGCTATTTCACA
>CAZIYW010000141.1:0-12055 GCA_964543525.1 uncultured Fibrobacterota bacterium
TAAAAATTTACCGCACAAGATTCATTTTGACCGATTTTTTAAAATCACCCGCTTTTATGCGGCAGATATGGGGTACTTCCGCTGCCCTGTTTGAATAGTTATCGGTACCGTCCCAGACAACATGTGACTTTCCCGACGGATATGCAGTTGCAGCGAGAGTGCGAAACAACAGTCCCTTTACATTCAGTATCTGCATACTCACCAATGAGGGTATGGCAAGTGGAAACTCAATCTGCGTGCTGGTACGGAACGGATTGGGATAATTACGGTACAGTGCAATATTTAGCCCGCTCCGGCAACTTCTGTTTCTCTATGGATGTGGCTGAAAGCAGTGAACGCTCGTACACACCATTACCATGTGTGACGGCACGGATTTTTTTATCACTCGGTGAAACAACAAGGTCCATAACCAGTACTGCAGTGGGCATACCGTCTTTCAGCGCTTTCCAGGTACTGCCGTAATCGGTGGATACGTACACACCAAAATCGTTGCCCACATAAATATGCCGGTAATTATCGGGATCGATTTCTACCGCCGAGGCAGGTAAATCGGGCAGTTCCATACCAATACCGTCCCAGGTTGCACCGCCGTCCTTAGTACTGTACAAATGGCAGGTACCGAAACTCAGCAGAGTGACACAGACGACATTGTCATCATGGTGAGATATCTTTATGTCAAGGTAATACCGATCAGGTAAATTGCCGGTTACCTTTTTAAACGAGCTGCCGCTGTTCGATGAAACGTAAAAACTGGCCCCTGCCCACATAACCTTTGCTGTTCGACTCGATGAGCACGATACTGCTCTCTGCTCAACTTGATGAGCGATGGGTTGAAATCACCGGCATTATTTAATCGTGTATGTTGTAATGATTTTCAGAGTGTTAGGACACCCTGATCAAATAAAGTATATTTCTGGAATAGACTGGTTGATTCAACTTTGTTTTTTTGTTCATCATACTCAAATACATTTCTTTCGTCCTGAAAAAGGAGGTTAACCATGTTTACACTTGCAAAAGTACTTGTCGGACTCGCTGCCCTTGCCTTTGTTTTTGCCGTTATCACAGTTCTGGTGGGTGGTTTGCCCATAATGGGAATCTGTGCAGAAGCATTCTCGCGTGCCTGCAACAATATCGCACTCCTTGCCGTAGCGGTTGCATTGATATTTAAACCTGCACAGTAAGTGAAAACAATATAGTCGGGTAAAGTAATCTATGAAAAGAACCGTTTATGCCATTGCTTTTGTTATAATTACCGTTACTTTTCAGGTGATTGCAAAAAATGTATCCTCATCCGGTACACCGAAAACGCGTGAAGTAGGCTCCCTTGTTTTTGATAACATACCGGAGATACCCGACCGTATAATAACCCGCATGCTACAGTACCGCAACGCACGCTCCGCACATTTTCTCGACTGGGATCCCCGCGGCAGTGGTATGCTTATCACCACCAGGTTCGGTGACGTTAACCAGCTTCACTCCGTCACAAGACCGTCAGGCATGCGGCGTCAGATAACATTCTTTTCAGAACCGGTCTTTTTCGGCACCTTCTGTCCGGATACTTCAAAACACGGTTTTCTGTTTACTAAAGATATCGGCGGCAATGAGCAGTATCAAATATTTTACTATAATCTTGACAATGGCGTCTATACCATGCTTACCGACAGTGCTGCCAAGTACGGTGCAGTCGTCTGGTCCCGTAAAGGCGATCGGTTTGCTTTCTTTTCCACGAAACGCAACGGAAAAGACTGGGATGTGTACAGTGGGTGGACTGAACACGAAACAATTTGTCAATCCGGAGGTAATCTATTATCCCACCTTTGATTCGTCAAATGAGGAGCTGCGTACCATTCCGGCACTTTACTATAAGCCCGCCGAAGATACCGTGCCGTTTCCGGTACTGGCTTATATCCACGGAGGCCCGGAAAGCCAGTTCTGGCCGCATTTCTCAAGCAGGATTCAGTACATGGTACACGAGCTGGGTATTGCGGTTATTGCGCCGAACGTACGTGGTTCTTCGGGGTATGGAAAAACCTGGCTGACCCTTGACAACGGTTACAACCGCCATAAAACGGTTAAAGATATCGGTATGCTGCTGCAATGGATTTCCCGGCAGCCTGTGTTTGATTCAACGCGTATTGGTGTTATCGGCGGCTCATACGGTGGATACATGGCTCTTATGGCAATGGCTGCATACAACGATAAGCTTGCCTGCGGTATCGATATCTTCGGTATCAGTAATTTCGTGACCTTTCTGAAAAATACTAAAGCATACAGACGGGACCTTCGCCGCGCCGAGTACGGTGATGAACGTGATCCGGCCATGCAAAAGTATCTTCTGTCTATCTCACCGATTACCCACTGCACAAATATTAAAAAACCGCTGTTTGTTCTGCAGGGTGCCAATGACCCACGGGTACCGGCCTCCGAATCGGAACAGATGGTACGGGCGATCCGCAGGAACAACGGGCATGTCTGGTATCTGCTTGCAAAGGATGAAGGTCATGGATTCAATAAAAAAGCAAATGCCGATGTTATCGAGACCGCAATAGTTTTGTTTCTGGAGACCTATCTGTTGCCGAATTGATAAAAGTAATCGACCGGTAAAACTTGACACTCAAACCTTATCGGGTATTATTTTATATCTTTCCAAAATTGCTAAACAACGGCTACTCGTATCATCCCAATGTATAGCGACTATCCACTCGGTATAGCGAGAACCGTTACAACTACAATAATAACATACGTTAACAAAGATTAACAGAACCGACTGCCCTATGAAAAAAGAGACAAGCAAAGCCATCGGTGCCTGTATAGGTGCGTCAACCATATCTATTGTGAAACTCCACCGAACCGACGGTGCAACGCAGATAAAGGATGTTTACGTTCAGGAGCACAAAGGTGATCCGAAAAGTGTCTTTTCACACCTCCTGCAAAAATGCTCTCCCGAAGGGTATTCTATCGGGGTCACCGGCAGAAAGTTCCGTGATATCGTTACCCTTCCGAAAATCACCGAACCTGAGGCTGTTGAGTACAGCCTGAAATATCTCTTCACCCCCGAAGAATATCCGAGTGCGCTGGTCAGTGCGGGAAGTGAATCTTTCCTGGTGTATACCATTGACACATTCGGGAAAGTCACCACAATCACTGCGGGAAACAAATGCGCCAGCGGTACCGGTGAATTTTTCCTTCAGCAGATACGGCGTATGAATCTCGAACCTGAAGAGGCTATAGAACAGGCGCAGTGTGGCGAGCCGTATCAGGTGAGCGGACGATGCAGTGTTTTTTGTAAAAGCGACTGCACCCATGCCCTGAATAAAGGCATACCGGTATCACGGGTCACTGCAGGACTGTGCAAAATGATTGCGAAAAAAATAATCGAGTTGCTTGCAAAAGTCCCGACAAACCGGGTGGTAATAGTCGGCGGCATGGCACATAATCCGGTGGTTATCAAGCATATCGTTGAAAAAATCCCGTCGGTGCATGTTCCGGAAGAGTCATTTTATTTCGAGGCACTCGGTTCGGCTCTGTGGGCTGTTGACCGGAAAGATGCCGTTTACAATAAACAGACCGCTATATTCAATAAAGGGCATACCTCATTCTCTCATCAGAAACCGCTCTCCAATTTTGCGCACCTGGTTGATTTCAAGACAATGTCCCGCGGAAAAGCGCAAAAAAATGACCGCTGTATCATCGGCCTGGATGTCGGTTCTACCACTACCAAAGCGGTTATACTCCGCACTGACGACAATACGATACTTGCCGATGAGTACCTGCGTACCAACGGTGATCCCGTTAGTGCAAGCCGTGAGTGTTACCGGAGTCTTCTCAAACAGGTACCGTTTGAGCTGAATATCGTTGGACTCGGGGTGACCGGCTCAGGACGGCAGATTGCAGGACTCTATTCACTCACCGACGGTGTTATTAATGAGATAATAGCCCATGCATCTGCGGCAGCCTATTTTGATCCAGATGTTGATACGATTTTTGAAATCGGTGGTCAGGATGCAAAATATACCTATCTGGTGAATCAGGTCCCCTGTGATTATGCCATGAATGAGGCCTGCTCTGCAGGAACCGGTTCATTTCTTGAAGAGAGTGCTTACGAGTCACTGCATATACCTTTGGAAGAGATCGCATCTATCGCACTGAAAGCAAAGAATCCGCTTAATTTCTCAGATCAGTGCGCCGCTTTTATCTCATCGGATATAAAGACCGCTCTGCAGGAGGGATCGACCCGTGAAGATATTGTGGCCGGACTGGTCTATTCCATCTGTATCAATTATAACAACCGGGTGAAAGGCAACCGGAGTGTCGGATCGAAAATATTTTTCCAGGGCGGTGTCTGTTACAACCGCGCAATTCCTCTTGCCATGGCCGGACTGCTGGGCCGTGAAATTATAGTTCCTCCCGATCCGGGGCTTATGGGTGCGTTCGGAGTCGCGCTCGAAGTCAAGAAACGTATTGAACTGAATATCCTGCCGGAAAAAACATTCTCACTCAAGACACTGGTTGACCGCACCATTACACAGGAAAAATCATTTGTCTGTAAAGGTGGTGCGGAGAAATGCGATCGCGCCTGCAGTATCAATATGTACACCATTGAAGGGAAAAAGTATCCTTTCGGTGGTGCCTGCAATAAATATTATAATCTGCTGCACCATCTGAAATATGATGTTGAAAAACTGGACTATGTTGCCAGACGGTACACGATGGTGTTTAATACCTTTGCCGATACCGCTACTGCTAAAAGCGACGGGAAGACCCCTTTGCGAATAGGTATGAACAAATCGCTCCTGAATCATACCCTCTACCCATTGTTCCATACTTTCTTCGCGGAACTGGGCTGCGAGATTGTGCTTTCTGAAACGGTGCATGAATCCGGTATCGAGCGTGCAACCACTTCATTCTGTTTCCCCGCCCAGCTCGCACTCGGTCTGTTCGAGGACCTGTTACAGAAAGAGCCTGATTATATCTTTCTGCCGCATATCATCGAAGTGCATGTGACGGAAGAGAAAAAGTACCGGCAGGAGTTTCAAACGACCTGCATGATGACCCAGGGTGAGCCCTTTTATCTGCAGGCATCCTTCAAGGAACGCACGGTCAACGGCAAGCCGCTTTCAGATATAGTACTCTGTCCAACCCTTAATCTGGCCAGTGGTTATGACGCTGAACAGAAAAAATATATTACCGTGGCCGCAAAGCTGGGATTCAGTAAAGCCGCGGCGAAACGAGCACATACACGGGCGGTGCAGAAACAAATGGCGTTTTTTGATGCCATGAAAGCACAGGGCAGGCAGCTCCTTGACGAATTAAAGCAGCATCCCGAACGCAATGCTATGGTTCTGTTCGGACGCTCATACAACGCTTTTTCACCCTATGCAAATAAAGGTATCCCCTACAAATTCGCTTCCCGCGGTATTGCTATAATACCCTATGACTTCCTCCTCTATGAATCGATACCGAACTGGAAAAATCAGTACTGGGAAGTTGGCCAGCGGCTGGTGCGTGCTGCACAACTGGTACGGGATCACCCGCAGCTATTCGGGGTGTATATGACCAATTTTATCTGCGCACCCGATTCCATGGTCATCCAGCATTTCAGGGATATTATGGGACGAAAACCTTCACTGACACTGGAAATAGACGAGCATACCGCAGACGCCGGCATCAATACGCGCATTGACGCTGTACTGGATATCATAAATAATTATCAGCAGATACAGAAAACAGTCTCATCGGGTCACGATATGGAGGATTCATTCCGACCCGCACAGGTTGTCATGAAAGATCTGAAAATACGGTATCTCGACTCTGACGGGGAACTGGTAAAACTCACCGATCCGTCGGTAAAGGTTATTATTCCTGCCATGAGCAGACTTGCCGCTCAAGGAATGGCCAGCGTATTTAAATCACTCGGCACTAATGCGGAGGCCCTGCCCGATTTTGATACCGAAGCGTTTCGTCTTGCCATGACCTATCACACCGGTAAAGAGTGTATTCCTTTAATCATCCTCTCCGGCCACCTTATGCTTTACATGAAGTACCGGAAAAATCCCGATGAACGACTCGCCTATTTTGTAGTTGGTTCAGGCGGCAATTGCCGGGTCGGGCAGTATAACATTTTTCTGAAACGATTGATTGAAAAGAAGAGGTGGAGAAATGTTGCGACCATCGCGCTGAACAATGAGAATTCCTATGCCGGGATGGGTATCCGGTTCCGTAAACTGATATGGACTATTATGCTCATTGCCGATATCATGCGTGATATGCAGTGGGTCATAAAATCAGCCGCTGTTGATCCTGAACCGTCCCTTTCTCTGTTTTACGAAGAATGGAACAAGATACGAAATGCCTGTGAGCAAAACAGGGGACGCAATCTGCTGAAACAGTTGCAGCAGTCCATGAAAACGCTGGGTAAAGAAATCAAATTGAAACAGCCGCTCGACCAGCTTAAGTACATCGGTGTTCTCGGTGAGATTTATGTCCGCCACGATCCTTTTGCTTTGCAGGGTATTGTCGACCGTCTTGCAGAACGTGGATTCACCGCGAAAACCGCACCTATCCACGAATGGTTGTTATACATGGATTATTGTATCAAAAAAGGCTATCAGGATCCGGAGTATACCCTGAAAGGCCGTCTCGAAGCTTCATTTGCATACCTCTGGCAGCGTCAACGTGAGCGTACTGTTAAGCGCATCTGTGCCACGAGTGGTCTTTGTAAAGAAGAACCTATTGATATCGATTACTATATCCGGCACTCCACGCATATAGTACCTGCGCATCTGAAAGGCGAGCCCGGCCTTTCTTCAGGACATGCGCTGGCATTGACTATCGATAAATACTGCGGGATAATCAACATCGGTCCATTCGGGTGTATGAACTCCCGACTCCTGCAGGCGGTGCTTGCGCCTGAAATGAACGTTGCCGGAAAAAAACGTGCCGTCAAACAGGCGGGAGAACCATACCGGTGGGAAGGCAGTTACCATGATAAGGAGCACCTGCCGCTATTCACTATTGAAACCGACGGCAATCCCTTTCCCCAGATTGTTGAAGCGCAATTTGAGAATTTCTGCATTCAGGCGGGGCGGTTGCATGAGAAGATGATGCAGGTGAATGGGAAATAATCACTTTTACCGATATACTTCAGTTTAACAAATCCTGAATCTGATTTGGTATTATTCCGATTATTGCCAAGGCGACATCCGCCCGTAACCCATAACCGGTCTGTATCGGCTGAATAGCACCTATACATTATAATAGTACCATCCTGGAGTGTGCGGCAGCCGTGAAAGGTAATAGCGACACCGATAATACAGAGCATCGGCACTACAAACGCGAATTCAGTTATGTTGGATTTTCCCGGTTTTCTCATGTACATCTCTGTGCCGACTGCATTGATAAAGGAAATGGCACCCTGTCCGGGTTTTAATTCAGGTGAATAAAAATAATTATTTATTTTTAGATACTGATGAATTTTGTATCCGTCATTCAACTCCCGCTGTTACGAAATTCCTCAATCCTCTTCTGCCAATACATATTAGCCCGTTCCCGATAGATTTCAGGCGACTCAAACGGCTGGGATATCTGTTTTATCGTCGTACGGGATATTCTCCCGGTCCGTACCAGTTCCTTTCCACCAGCCTTGAGTGCATCAATAACAGCACAGAGTTTTGTATAATGTAGTGGATTGTGGATAAGTGCTTCAGAGGCAGGCCGGAGTATCTCAGCTACCAGCGGCATATGGTAACTGTGACTGATTGCTTTGAAATGGGTGCTGAGCGCATCAAAGCAGGACAGCTCCGAGAAACCGCAGGTTGAGAAAAGAACCAGTGAGCTGTCCCTGACGATTCTTCGTGCCCTACGGGTATTCCGCATTCCTTCGATAAAAACGGGGTAACTCCCCCCGCACCACCGTTCAAGCACTTTTTTCATAAGTGACGGCATACCGTCAACGTAGAGCGGCACGGCAAATATGACCATATCATAGGTGCCCCGCGCATCAAAAATTTCATCCATATCATCTTTAATCGCGCACCGGCCCTCACCGTCGAGCACACAGTGCCGGCAGCCTTTACATTCAGCGATATTTTTGTCCTTCACGGTGATATATTTCACGGTCGCACACTCTTCCGTTACCCCTTCAAGAAAGTACTTGAGAAAAAAGTTGGTATACCCCTCTTCTCCCCGCGGTGAACCGTTGAGTACCAGTACTTTATTCGGTTTTACCCAGTGTTTTACCGGGTTCTTTTCAAACGCTGACGGCGGGTCTGCGTACTGTGATACATCAACCGTAGGGATACAATCAGCCATGAATTTCTTAAAAAAAGGTATATCACCTGAGAATACCAGTTTCCTTGTTATAACACCCACCGCAGGATGCAGCCTTCCGGACGCCAGTTCAAGCCAGTTGTGATAACTGCAGACTAACTGAACTGTAGGTTTTTCGACACACCCTTCAGTAACGGTAACCCCTTCCTGTTGTAAATTCAGACAATACTCCAGTTGTTCATTCTTGTATGTCAAACGGAGCTGAATGATTCCTTTCATGCGCTCCTGTTTCTGCATATATCCGTCGACAAGGTAACTGAGCAGTTTTTCAAGGCTTTCTCTGGCGGAAGGAAGAGGTATCACCGGTGTTTCCTTTCATATAACATGGTAAAAGCAATTTCCTGGAAAAAAAACATAGAATATACCGGATTGCAATAAAGTAAATCCTGACTGTTATGAATACTGGATATAGGTACCTTTATTAATGAAGTAGTACCCCGGGGACAAATCGCTTATATAATATAACTAATTCTTCCCTTACCTAAATATTGAAAATATAATTTTATGCATATTGTGATTTCTTTTAAATTATTTATCGCCACCGAACAGATGTGAAAACAAAAAACTTTCACGGCATAAAGAAAAAATGGTATGCATTATCCCTCCTCTGTAATGTGATGAGTTGTGCTGCTGTGGGAAAGATAATTAATGAACACCTGAAACGTAAATATCTCTGCGGGTTTTGAGAAAGACCAGATTACTCTTCGTGCTGAAAAAGATTTCCCAGTGGTGTTTCCAGCAGTTCCCGGGTAAGTTTCTGGTCAATATCTTTCAGAATATCAAAATGTTTTTGTGCATCGTCTCTGTTTTGTGTCCCCATATAGTGCATGGCAAGCATTTGGTGTGCTTTTGCGAGGATAGGATTAATTCTCAGCGCTTCTTTGAGTGCTCTGACCCCCCTTTGGGAATCATTTCTACTCAGTAAATCAATACCGTCGTTGAGGAATGACAGCTCCTCCCCTCCCATACCGGCACCTCTCGCAAGAAGAAAGTCCTCGGCATTATCTTTTCGTGAGGCGATGGCAACCCCTAACGGAGTAACGCCCCATGAATCCTTTGCGTTTATATCAGCACCATATTCAAGAAGGAGTTCAATAATCTCCACTTCCCCTTCACTTGCGGCAAAATGAAGCGGTGTCCAGCCGTTGCTGACGGCAGCGTGAATATCCGCCTGTGCATCAAGGAGAATCCGCACTATAGTGTCATGACCAAGATAGGCTGCATAGTGCAGCGCCGTAATAGATTCTTTCGCGCGTGCATTGATGATTGAAGGATACTTTTTGAGCATTTTCTGAACGGTTTTCTGATCGCCGTTTCTGGTTGCGGTCAGAAAAGCAATTTTATCCTTGTCCGTCGGTTCAGAGGTGTTTGCTTTAAAAAAACTGGTGATAGAGTCCACAATAGTACATTCCTTATGCTTCCCCCCCACTCCCGCTTAACAGTATATAAAATAATATCTCTTTTTTGCATATCACTTTTTTAGCGTCGGGTACCGGGTGGAAACTATAACCAATAACAATTTCAGGGGATGAATAATTACATTGCAATAAGTCTGCCGTATCGTAATAATCCTTACCACAGTTCCCAATACACTACCGGCACGAGAAAGTACCGTATTAATTAAAATAATGTTAGAAGCACATATAAATGAAATTTTTCTTTTCACCGCATCAGCAATTATTAAAAACTGTTGCACAGGCGATTTAGCAGGTATTACTTTTTTTCAGAAAAGCATCAGTCGATATCAGGTCACGACTGACTGTATAGAAATATTCCGGTGAGATAGTCCCTTCTTTAATAAGTTGTCGCCCCGCGTTCTTTGCAGCGGTAACTATATCCTCCGGCATCTCTTTTCCCACAACCCACCCGTGCGGGCGGATGAGCGCTCCGGCAAATTCCCTGCCGACATTTTTACAGAATGCCCGTATATGAGAAAGAATTGCATCAAAATTGTCCCGTTCGTAGAGGCCGCAATTTGTTACCAGCACCACTTTACTGTTGAGGATTGGCTTTCTCACCGGATGGCCCGTATGTCCGTACTGCACTACCACCTTCGGCAATCCCAGCGGCAGAAGCCGATCCATGAAATTTTTCATCTGTCCGGAAACACCGCTGAAATAGAGTGGAGTAGCCAGGATCCAAATTGTAGCGTCAGCAAGCTTCGGCAGGAGCATCCGCATGTCATCATCCTGGGAGCAGGTACCGTCACCGTCGCCCCAGCAATAGATATCGGCAAGACAGGGATTAATGGTAAGGTCCCGGGTATAGAACAGCTCAACGTCTCCCCCGGCCAGCCGAATACCTTCAAGAAACGGCTTAAGAATTAAATGCGTGTAGCCATTATCCCGGTGCGGACTGCTGTTGACTGCAATTACTCTGGTCATTTTCCTTTTTCCTGATTAAGGTGGATACAGAAATGTATACCGGTAACGATTTTGTTGTGAACAATCACTGATGATCGTATCATACACCGCACCTTTTAAAATAATCTCATCTCAACTACTGGTATGAGCAATAAATCACCTGTTCATTTCAAGAAATCAATGGAATTTTACGAGGCGGACATGCATAGATTTGCGTGGCCCATTAAATGAAAGGGTTCCGTTGCCGGTCAGTCGAATCCTATCAATTAATTTACCCTGCAGTGAATACACCTCAGCAGTATGCTTGATTGACCGATATTCCTTTGGTACCGTACATGTATTACCAACGATTTTATAGGTGCGCGGCCGGCTGACGAGAGTTCCCTGCTGCAGTGACTGCTTTTCGTCTATTTGACTCTGTTCACCGTGCTTCTTTATCACGGAAAGCTTCTCCCAGACTTCAGAGGTCGCCCATATACCCGAATTCCTCGTAAGCTCCCATATACAGATGCCGGGTATTGCGTTAAGGTCAAGAATGCTTTGCAGATGATAATTTACATCCTGTTCCGGATCACCCCAGCTGGTCAGTGCCATCAGGCCGATAGATATTGCTGCAGTATCAACACCCTTATCAAGGCCATACTGCATGGTGTAACTATATTTGTACACTTTTTCACCATGCTGGGATGGATCGGTCGTACAATACGGCTCTGTTTTTTCACAGTACTCATATCCTTCCGAATAATTCATGGTATGGAAATTATCGATATCCTCTTTTAATTCTTCCCACCAGGACATATTGGGTGCATTGAAACAGGGGGTGTTAAAACTGGCAAGAGAGAGCGTTTTACCAATTGCATGCAGTTCAGGCGCCAGCTCTTTTACAAAGGTAATATATGCCTGTTTGTCCTGCTCACGATCATCCATGGCTTCCAGATCAAGATCGATACCATCCAGATCGTACTTTTTCACTTCATCGACAAGTGCCTTTATAAAGGTGGATTTATGAGTGGTAAATGCACCAACTGCCAGATCATCCCAGTCCCATTTGTCGTTAAAATAATTGTAGATGCAAAGGAGTGTCTTAATGTTGTAAGAATCAGCGAGCGCTTTTAATTCTTTTACCGCCTCATCCGATGCCCCTTCAGCAGTATCCAGCATTACCTCTCCATCGAATGTGGGAAGCCAGAACTGAAGAGCGATTGTCGTAATTGCGTCCTTTGGAGAATATTCCCCGCAATCCAGCTGCAGAGCTTCCTTTCCCGCATCAACATGGTAGGAGGCAATCCAGCCGAGTACTTCCCGCGCCTCTAATGAAAATCGTATCAATAAACACAGAATATAACTGAACAGACAGGCTTTTC
>CAZIYW010000142.1:0-11742 GCA_964543525.1 uncultured Fibrobacterota bacterium
ATTGACAAAATCCTCGTTCTCTGAGGTGGGCGGGCGTACCATAGAGAACGAGGATTTTGTCAATTGCCCGAACTGGACTGCGGTCACGTTCAGGATAGATGACGGTACCTGGTTCGATATAGCAGATGTTGAGATCCTGGACTATCATAAGCAGTTGCATTTTAAAGAGGGGGTACTGGTCAGAAAGATTCGTTTCAAGGATGCACGGGGACGTATTTCCCTTCTGCAGAGCAGGCGTTTTGTCAGTATGGATAGCATGCATGTTGCGGGGATTCAGTACTGCATTACCCCGGAGAATTACAGCGGTACCGTTACGGTCCGCTCGGCTCTGGAAGGAGATCATATCAATGACGGTGTAAAAAGGTACCGTCAGTTGAATCAACTGCACCTTGCCGGGGTTGAAGAGCGTTGTGCGAGCAACCGGTTATATCTTGCGGTAAAAACAACGCAGAGCGGTATTACCGTTGCGCAGGCTGCGTTGAATCGATATTTTGTTAATGACAGTGAAAGTCAGGAAGAAGGTGCCGGAGAAACGAGGGATAGGTATGTGGGGGAGACAGTTTCCTTTGCTATCAAACAGGGTGAGACCTTTCGTCTCGATAAAGTGGTAACGATCTTTACCTCCCGTGATGAGGGTGTTGAAAGTCCGCTCGAATCGGCTGCCGCTGCGCTTGACGGTATCGGTAATTTTGATGATCTGTTTCAGCGGCATGTGGCGGCATTACAGAAGTACTGGGATAAAGCGGATATTGAGATTGAAGGCGGGGAGAGGGAGCAGAAGATACTGCGGTTTCATATCTTTCATTTACTGGTAATAGCTTCGGAGCATAATACAGTGCTTGATGCGGCCGTACCCGCACGCGGGTTGCACGGGGAAGCGTATCGCGGTCATGTGTTCTGGGATGAGATGTACGTGTTTCCCTTTTTCAATCTGCATTTTCCGTCTATTTCCCGTGCCCTGCTGTTGTACCGGTACCGCAGGCTTGACGCAGCCAGAAGATATGCAGCTGAGCACGGGTATACCGGTGCCATGTACCCCTGGCAGTCCGGCAGCAGCGGTCGTGAAGAGACGCAGATAATACATCTCAATCCGGTTTCCGGTGAATGGGGACCGGATCACAGCTCGCTGCAGCGCCACGTATCGCTCGCTATTGCCTACAATGTCTGGATGTATTACCATGTGACGCAGGACCGGGAGTTCCTCGTTCGGTACGGTGCGGAAATGCTTTTTGATATTGCGCGGTTCTGGGGCAGTAAAGCGGTGCTGAACGCGGCCACGGGCAGGTATGAGATACCGAAGGTCATGGGACCCAATGAGTACCATGAGATGGTGCCCGGTGCAAAAGAGGGAGGGCTGAAGGATAATGCCTATACCAATGTGCTGGTGGTATGGCTTCTCAAAAAGTGCTTTGGTTGTCAGGCAATCCTTTCCGAAGGAGAGTTACAGACGATTGAATCAAAGGTGGGATTGACAGAGGAAGAAAAAAAGAAATGGCGGGATATGGCGCATAAGATACATATTGTTATCAAAGACGGTATCATCAGCCAGTATGACGGTTTTCTCAACCTGCAGGAGCTCGACTGGGAGGCATATCGGAAAAAGTACGGTAATATACAGCGGCTGGATCGGCTGTTGAAGGCGGAAGGGCTTTCACCCGATGATTATCAGTTAAGCAAACAGGCTGATCTGCTGATGCTCTTTTATGTCCTTCCTCCCGGGGAAGTCGGTGCTATTCTGAGAGAGTGTGGGTATGAGTTTACCGATGATATGCTTCGCAAAAATTATGATTATTATCTTGCCAGAACATCACACGGTTCAACCTTGAGTCTGGTGGTGCATGCTTATGTGGCATCTTTACTGAATGATATGAATTCATCAATTGCCTGGTATGAGAAAGCCCTTGCCGCGGATATAGAGGATGTGCAGGGCGGTACCGTGAAAGAGGGAATCCATGCAGGCCTGATGGGCGGTACGATTTTCCTTTTTTATACCGCTTTTGCCGGGCTTGATTTTTACGGCGACACCCTCACCTTTGAACCGTCGTTACCCTCTGCCTGGAAGCGTGTCCGGTTCACGGTAACTTTCAGAAAGGTCACATATTCCGTGGTGATTACGCAACGGAAATTGACGGTCAGTGTTGATGCGTCAGTGACGGATCCGGTGACTGTCCGGGTGTTTGATAAGGAGTATACCCTTGCGGGAGGAAAAGAAACGGTGGTGGATTTGTAGAACAGGGTTATCGTTTTGCCAGCTCGTTCAGTAAGACAACCAGGGTATCAGGTTCATCGAGGAAAATGGTTTTCGGGAATACCTCTTCAACCTGTTCCTGCAGTACCAGGTCTCTGGTTACAAAAATGCCCCGGGTGTTTTGAGTCAGTTTTCGAGCCGTTTTCAGCATGGCGATATCGGAGAAGGTATCGCCGCATATCAGATTCGGGCCTTTTTTCATTTCCAGATGCAGCTTTTTGTCAAGGAAAGCAACGCCGTCACCTTTGTTAAAATCTCTGAGACTTTCCCCTCTGCCGGTGTCACCGACAGTGAGGATAATCTCAACATCCAGGCCGGTATCTTCAATGCGAAAGAATTTTTTTTCACGATCCAGGTCGAAGACCAGGTTGTTCAGTATCTGCAGGAAATCGAGTGATTCCTGCGCAGGAATGGATTGGCTGATATCCTGACGTGCTATGGTTAACTGGCCGAATTTCTGTTGAAACCCGGAGCCGATGTAGGAGAATTTTTCGAATTCATCTTTTTGCAGCAGCTCGGTTATCTGTTCGGTGAGGGTATTGAGAATGTTCTGCTGTTCGGGTTCGATTGGGTAGGTATCACGGTTCCACTGTTTATCGCGGTATTCCCGTCCCTTTGACCCGGCAAGAATAAATGCACCGTCGGGCATTGTGCATATATCAACCATACCGCCGTTTTCCAGCGGGGCCGAAGTGAGCAGAATCGCATTGGCAACGCATTTTCGGGCGAAACGGGTCAGGAAGACTGCGTTATAGACCGATTGAATTGAAGAGAGGTATCTGCCGCAGTAGTTATTTACCGTACCGTCACGATCGGAGATTAAATTTCTGAAAGTAACGGGTGATAATTTGGGCAGTGTTTCAGCAAGCTGCATTTCAAGGGACGGGTGCAGTGCATGGAGATGGTTATAGAACGCATCTTCACCCTTCGTTAAAAAGTGCAGATCCTTATCAAGTTCAGTCTCTTCATAGCTGAGATCGACCGCTATTTTTCTTGTATCATCAATGGCCAGAAGACGTCCATCAAGTGACTCTTGTATTGATTTCAGGGCATTGTACGCATTCTGCAGCAGGTTGATATCATCGGTACCAGCTTTCCGTTCCGCAAGATAGTGCGTCACTATCCGGAACCGTACTTCACGGGTTGCCTGCATGAGCCGGTAAAATTGTGCTAATGTTTCAATCGGTTGGGGTACATGCAAAATTTCCTGTGCTTCCTGTATATCCATAAGTACCTTTTCCCGGTAGGAAGTAAAATTTGGTTATTTGTGGTTAATGCTATATTTTAACATGTCTTAAAATAATTACAGCACCTTTGCAACCACAAAGATACCAGTAAAAAGAGCGTGGCAGTGTGACGTTCAGAGTTACATAATACCATTTCTTTTAAAAAACGTAAAGGATAAATCCATTCTTTATGTCCGGTGATATCGTAACGGGAAGTCGGTAAAAGGGGTATAGAGCTGAGTGCACGATTGTACCGTTAGGTGGATTGTGGATAAAATGAAAATGGTACCATACACAACGAATTGGTATACTACCCATGATTAATCAGGATAACTTTCAAATAATCAGAGAATGGTACGAGAAATATGTCGCAGGATTTTATACTGGCGATCAGGAATTTGATGAAAATATCAGGATGAAAGAGGAGCATACCGAACGGGTCTGCGCTGTTATTACAGATATCGGCAGTTCGATTTCATTACCCGATGAACCGCTTGTTATCGCGGAGACGATAGCCCTGCTGCACGATGTGGGCCGGTATGAGCAGTTTGCGAAATATGGTACTTTTGTCGATCTCCACTCGGAAGACCATGCCCTGCTCAGTGTGAAGATTATAAAACGATATGCGGTTCTTGATGCAATCGAGCCTCCGGTTAAGGAGCTGATACTCTGCGGTGTTACCAACCACAATAAAAAAGAGATACCGGATAGTATTGATGAGGATTGCCTTTTGTATACCAGACTCATACGGGATGCGGACAAGATTGACATTCTCAAGGTGATAACCGACTATTATGCCAACAGTGCGCGGAAGAGAAATAAGTATATGGAGCTGGGGCTTCCAGATACTCCTGAAATCAGTGATAGGGTTATTGCGGATTTATCGGCGGGACGGTTTGTACACACCACCGATCTGAAAACCCTTAATGATTTCAAGCTGCTGCAGATGGGGTGGGTGTATGATTTGCATTTTCGGCGAACCTATCGGATTTTTCGGGAGCGTGGGTATGTGCGGAAGCTGTATGAGGTGCTGCCGCATACGCCGGAAATTGTCACGGTGTATATAAAGATTGAAGAGTTTCTTACGCGGCAGTGTGCTGATTGAAAAAGATACTGTGATCTGATATAATCCCAGAGTTGTTGTTTAATTCAAAGCGCGGGAGATTGTGGTAATTTTTTGGCCTTTCCTCGATACATCTTTTTCCTCGATTGTCTCGATACAGGCATCTCGACAGGCTCTGATAAATGTGAACGCAGGGAGAAAACCGTCCCAGAAATGAGACGGTAGTCCCGCAATCGGGACGGTCGCGTGTCCGGCGTGGTATTATTGGTGTCTGTACGGAGAACTGAGTCAAACGGTAATTTCGATCGGAGTAAGAAATCTATCCCTTCCAGGAATCAAGGACTTACAGATTTCACCCTCCGGTCTAAACGACATTCGGGCGCTTTTCGGAAACACGACGATTACCGTAGTATAAAACCTTTGTTTGTGGCATGCTATTTGTTAAATAGTATAATCTGGAAGGTAATAGTGTATTCGGTTCTATAATAATAATATTTCTTTATGTGCGTCATTTAATCTTTCCATGAAATAGATTATTAAAAAAGGGGGGACTACCGGAAATTTCAGATTTCTGTTGAGTTATGCGGTATGCATAGTGTAAATTTCCTGGTATGTTGATTTCTCCGTATCATTGAATAATGGGGGCTCAGGTATGTTTCGAAGAGTAACACTCTCGCTTGTATTGCTCACGACCGTTTCTGTGTATTCACAGGTTGATGAATCGGATTCACTGGCGCTGGTTGCGTTGTACAACAGTACAAACGGCAGCGGATGGACCGACCATACCAACTGGCTGACCGCAAACGGTGTCGACACCTGGAAAGGTATAACCGTGACCGGGGGGCGGGTAACCCGCATTATGCTCGGTGATAATAATTTAACGGGTACTCTGACCGACAGTATCGGTGATTTAGCTGAGCTCACGTTTCTCGGTCTGCTGGACAATCACATAACCGATACCATACCGGCGGAAATAGGTAATCTCACCAAGTTGAGAACGGTAATATTATCGGGCAATCAGTTTACCGGCAAAATCCCGGCAACCATAAGCAACTGTACCAGTCTCAGAGGTTTTTTTGCCAAGAGCAATCAGTTGGAAGGACCTCTTCCGCCGGAACTGGGTGGTTGTGTATCACTGGTAAACCTGTATCTGGACAGTAATCAGATTGACGGTAACATTCCACCCGAGCTTGGGCAGCTTGGCAGTCTTCAAAACCTGAGTCTGAGATCAAACAAACTCACCGGGAGTATACCACCGCAACTGGGCAATCTGTCTGTAGTAAAAGAGCTCTATCTCAGTGATAATCAATTGAGTGGCACCATTCCTTCTACTATAGGCAATCTCAGTACTGCCACACTAATCTTTCTTGGCGCAAACCAGCTTACCGGAGAAATTCCCGCCAGTCTTGGCGGCCTTTCTGGTTTAACAAAGCTGTATCTTGGTGAAAACCAGTTAACCGGAACGATCCCCGATGCTTTGAGTAACCTTACAACAATGACATGGCTGAGTCTGGCGAATAACCGGCTGGAAGGGTCAATGCCATCCGGTTTTACTGATTTGACATCCCTGGCAACACTCATTGTAAGCCATAACAAGTTGACCGGTTTACTCAGCAGTTTTACCGGCATGACTGCTTTAACTACGCTCAATGTGGAAGGCAACAGTCTTACTTTTGAAGATGTAGAGCCTCATATTCCCAGTACATTCACTTTTGACTACGCTCCCCAGGACAGTGTGGATACTGCGCGGGTATTTACCCTTGTTGAGGGGGCTGATATTACCTTGTCACTGGTAACGGTGGGCGGTACAGCAAACCAGTACCAGTGGATGAAGGACAGCAGCGATATTTCGGGAGCAAACGGGACCTATCTGGAGCTGACGGATATTGTCCCGGAAGATTCGGGGTTGTATAACTGTAAAATCACCAATACGACCGCCACGGAGCTGACAATTTACAGCAGGCCGCAGATATTAAACGTGATTCCCCAGGGATTTATCGCGGATTCACTGGCCCTTATTGATTTATATAATGCGACTGACGGCGACAACTGGACGGATAACACCAACTGGCTCACTGCCGGTGCGCTGGAGACCTGGTTCGGCGTTACGGTTGAAGCGAAGCGGATTACTGAACTTATTCTGCCGGCAAACAATCTTAACGGGACAATGCCGTTAACACTGGGGAATATAACCCAGTTACGCTATCTCGATCTATCGGGAAATGTGTTAAGTGGTTTGATTACGCCGCAGCTCGGCAACTGTACTGAGTTGCTGCATCTGGATCTGTCCCATAACCAGTTTACCGATACGGTACCGGCTACTTTCACCAACCTGGCGAAACTTGCATTCTGTGCCGTTGATTCAAACCGTCTGACAGTGTTTCCGGAACTCAGTGCAACAGCCACCCTTGACACGCTTGCTCTTGAGCACAATGCCTTTACCTTTGAGGATATTGAGCCTCATATACATATTACCGAATTTACTTATGTTCCTCAGGACAGTGTGGGCAGCGCCGGCAGAAGAACGCTGGTTGAGGCTGATTTGCTGCTGCTGTATGTATCGGTCGGCGGCATTGCCAATGAGTATCAGTGGATAAAGGACGGTGTTGATATTGTAAATGCCGTGAACGATACGCTGCTTATACAGTCGGTGGTGCCGGGTGATTCCGGTATCTATTCCTGCCGTATCACCAATACCACGGCAACGGCACTGACCCTGTTCAGTTATCCGGAGAGCGTGACGGTTATACCGCAGGGATTTATTGATGATTCACTGGCGCTTATTGACTTTTATAACAGCACCGGCGGCACACAATGGAGCAGCAATGCCAACTGGTGTACTACAGCTCCGTTGTCAACCTGGTACGGGGTGTCTGTTGAGGGCAGACGGTTGGTTGAGCTCGATCTTATGAAAAACAATCTCACCGGTTCGGTGCCGTCATCATTCGGTGCATGTACAGCGCTTAAGCGGCTCCTTTTAACCGGAAACGGTCTGGCAACGGTTCCTGCTGAAATGGCTGATTTACACAGTGCCGTGTTTATTACGCTTAACTCGAATCAACTGACTGCACTTCCTGATTTAAGCGGTATCGCAGTTTTAGAGACACTGTGTGTACAGCACAACAAACTGGTATTCAGTGATATAGTACCCAATACGGCAATATCCGAATTTACGTATTCACCGCAGGACAGCGTCGGGGAAAAGAGCGATACAACCCTGTATATCGGCGATACGCTGCGGTTATCCGTTTCTGTCGGCGGTACCGGTAATACCTACCAGTGGACCCTGAACGGGGTATCAATCCCCGGTGCAACAAATCCTGTGTATGAAGAGGACAGTGTTCTTTTTTCCGATTCGGGCTCCTATGTATGCGCCGTTGCAAATCCCGGTGCACCGGCACTGATTATCTACTCCCATCCTGTCCATGTGCTGGTTGAAATGCCGGTGCAGAATAAAAACAAAACTGGCAAGACTGGCATGAGTGAAGCCTTTGTTGTGGCAGAGAATCCGGTGAGTCGCAGTGACGGAGAAGTTACCTTTTATTATGAGGTACCCAAGTCTTCAACGCTGAGACTTGATATATATGATGCACTCGGTAACCGGGTGCACACTGATGATTTTAGCTCTCCGTCCGGACGGCATAAACCGCCATACAGAACGTGGGATTTAAGGAACAGGAGGGGTAAGATGGTTGCCTGCGGCACCTACCTTGCGGTGTTTACCGTACAAAACTGTGGAAAGACGTATGTGGTGAAGAAGCGTGTCGGGGTGAAGAGTAATTAGAAAGTGGTTTAAAGTTTACGGTTTACGGTAAAAAATAATGATTTGTTTTTATATTTTGTGTTACTCTTCTTTGCTCCTCTCTATATTCGGTGGGTATTCCTTATAATCACTTGTTGGCCGCTGTATTGAGACATTTTATTTTTTGTTGTAGCGCAGTGTCTTAGTGGCTGCAAAACAGCTGGTGCCGTTGTGAATGTTTTTTTATAAGAGGAATGCGGAGGAAGAGTTAACTGATACATTAAACCTATTAGCTTAAAGGAGTAGTTTTATACGTTATATTTTAACCGGCGTAGTTCTTTTTGTTTTTACCTTTTCTCTGACGGCATCCACTGATTATCCGTTGTGGGACAGTGAGACGCATTATTCAGCCGGTGCTGTTGTTCAGTACGATGGTGTTCTGTTTGAGGCAGTAAATGATATCTGGGGTTGGGAATCGACCAGTGCTTACTGGTATTTTCTGCAGACTTTTGACGGTAACATGTCTGAGTATAACAATGAGTATTATTATCGTCAGGGAACGATTGTCCGGTAAATGTATCCAAAAATACCGGTAACGTATATTTATGGGTACAGGATTAACAATGGTGAAATGTGTACTAATAAATTGCCTTTTATCGGGCATGTGTTCTTGTGTACAAAAATATCAACTGTGGGAATAACTTTAAAAAAAGATTGAAAATACTATGTAATATGTTGATAATTCAGTAGTTATAAAGAACAAAAAGTATTAAAATGACGGTTTGTACCGATCTGGTAATAGCTATAACCGTGTACTTAAAGTACACGGTTATTTTATTTATGCTATTGCTTTTTATCCGAAATTAGGTTATGTTGTAGGGGAGGGGTTCGGTGTATTTATTTAAAAATCAGTATAGAAAAGGTTGGCTGTGTGGTAAATATTTTTTCGTACACTGATTATCGGGAGTATCTCAACGATTATTTCGTTGCGCAAAAGAAGAAAAATACTCATTTTTCTCATCGGTACTTGTGTCAGAAGCTCGGGTTGAAGAGTTCCAATTTCATGCATCTTGTCATGAAGGGAAAACGGAATATCAGCAGCGAGATCTGTTTCAAGTTATCGACTCTGTTCAAACTGTCACAGCAGGAGGCGGCTTACTTTACTAATATGGTATATTTCTCCCAGACCAAGAATTACCGTGAGAAGGATCAGTACTGGGAGAAAATGGTCGAGCTCCGTCAGAAAACGAAATTCGGCAAGATAGCTAAATATCAATATGAATATTACAGTAACTGGTATACCATTGTCATTCGCGAGCTGGTGACATTCATGCGGAAGCCGGTTGATTTCAAGCAGCTCGCTCGTCTGGTACAACCGTCGATTACTGCGGTGCAGGCACGGCAGTCATTGAAGCTTCTGTTGAAGCTCGGGCTGATTGAAGAGACGGAAACCGGGTATATGAAAACGGATCCGGTGGTAAAGACCGAGGATAGGGTGAATTCTCTGGCTGTCTATAATTATCATGTCAACATGTCCAGGATAGCCACTGAGAAGCTGGAAAACTGTTTCCGTGAGGAGCGTAACTTTTCTTCCTGCACCGTTAATATCTCAGAAACGGGATACCGGCGCATTGTCGAAAAAATTAATGAATTTCGCGATGAAGTGATGAGTATCTGCGAGCAGGATACCGAAGCTGACCGGGTGTACCATATGAATATCCAGATGTTCCCGGTAACGTCACAAGTTAAAAAGGACTTGTTACAATGAGAAAAACAGGGTGGGGGTATATTCGTATAGTATCTGTTGTCAGCCTCTTGGTATTGCTGCACCGCTGTTCTTTTGATGTTGCCGGCGGTGGTACCAGTACGGGTGATGCACAGGTTGTGGGGAAGGTATATATCCGTAAAGGATTTGAATTGCAGCCGGCGTCGAATGCCATAGTTTCCTTTGTCCATTATAAAGCACATCCGGATACGTCAATTGAACGTTCGATAGTTACCGACAGCACAGGATTCTATTCCCTGTCGCAGGAGGAGTCGTTACCGGTTGGTGTATACAATGTCTTTGCGGAAAAAAGCGGAAAAAAGGCGTATATAAAACGTGCGTTGACGAAAGAAAATTTCATACGAGCAGACAGCATTCCCGATACTATCGCGCCCATTACGCTCCATGATGCGGTGAGTCTGCAGGGGGTGGTCAATATCGATCCGTCGATTAAAAAAGAGAATGTCTTGGTACTGCTGCTCGGCACCCCCTATACGCCGATCACACCAGATCAAAACGGCAATATGATAAGAGATTCCATTGCATCCGGTGAATATGATTTCACGCTTATTCTGAAAAATTTCCGGAAGTTTACTTTTGTAACAGAACTCCTGATAAGTGAAGGTGCCGTTTCACAACCGGTTATTAATCTGAACAGCAGTTTTATTGTTCTTGACAGTTGTGAGGGTGACGACCAGAATAACCTCTGGGGATACTGGTATGTCTATGATGATAACGGCAAATACCCGAATTATATGGGTACCTGGGATTCGATTAACGATATCTGGATTGACTCACTTGACGGCGGCAACTCGGCAATTACCAATTTTGTGAAAATCAGTGATGATGATTATGAAGAATTTAAAATGACCGATATGACGATTGACGGCGGCAATACGAACGGTACCCCGGGACATGCGGCAAAGGTTGCGTTTAAAATGGGTACCATACAACCCCACTCAACACCAGATTCTACCTTCGGCAATTATATCGGTATGGGTACCCAGCTTGTCTCCGACGACAGTAATAAAACAGTCATCGATATCGGCAGTACCGTTAAAATTACCTACTGGGCAAAAGCATCCGTTCCCGTGCAGGTGGTTTTTCAGGTGATTACTGAACAGGGACACTTTGACCTCTACGGCACCTATTACCAGATTATCCATGCGGTTGATACCGATTGGAAACAGTACACGGTGTATCTTCGTGAAAAAGATCCCACCGTGTCGAATGACAGCCTGTACCTTACGCAACCCGAATGGGCTTTTGACGACTCGGTTAAATTCCATCATCCGGAAGATCCACTATCGGTCAATTCCGGTATCCTGCCCCTTGATATCAGCAAGGCGAACGCTATTCAATGGATGATAACCGTGGATGAAAATCCCGATCTTGATCAGCAGACCGGAGCGTTATGGATTGATGATATAACGATAGATTACTACAATATGGATGTACTGAGTTCTGAATACTGAGGGAGAATAGCATGATAGGAGATACTTATCTGGCAGACTGTATCAATAAATATTTACTCGATCGGAATGGGAGGTATTCTATGCGAGATAAAAAAGCTTTCAGAAGCGGAACGATGATTGTTCCTCTTGCCGGCGCTGTTATTGTGCTGACTGCACTGCTGTTGCAGGCACAGAATTCATATGTTGACACGTGCCGCGGCGCTGAATTCAAGTCGGAAAACAT
>CAZIYW010000143.1:0-11672 GCA_964543525.1 uncultured Fibrobacterota bacterium
GCCTGTTATGATGAAGTTTACGACATTTAAATTACTGGAACTGGGCTATCCGCCGGAAAGTATTTATCTTTCAATGGAAAAGAATATGAGTTGCGGGATAGGCAAGTGCGGTCACTGCAGAATCGGCCCATATTACGCCTGTAAAGACGGGCCTGTATTTACCTATAGCATGATACAATCCGAACAGAAGATTTGGGATTAGGATACTATGGCAAAGCGATTATTTATAGATATGTTCAAATGTGATGAATGTGACGAGTGCACGGTCAAATGCGCATACCTGTATCAGCCTGAGCTGACTGATCACGGCATGACCTCCCTGCGGGAGCAGATCGCTTATATGCTCACCTGCCGTCGGTGCGAGGAGCCGAGTTGTGTGGCGGCGTGCAGGTTCGAAGCGCTTGAGCGCCAGGAAAACGGTATCCTGAAGCGGTATAATTTGAGATGTGTCAGTTGTAAATCGTGCAGCGCGGCCTGTCCGTTCGGTACTATTTATCCAGAACTGCTACCTTTCTATGCGGTCCGGTGTGATTACTGTCTCGATAGTCTGGAAAAGGGCGATCCGGCCTGCGTGTCGAGTTGTGCAAAGAATGCCATTTCCTATACCGAAGTGGAAGCCTCCGAAAAGGACCAGGTGTACATTATCGGTGATTTGCTGGCGGTGCGTGCGCCGAAGTGGGAGAAAAAGGAAGTATAACCAATGAACTATCTCATGCTGTTGCTGCAATTTATCGTATTTCCCGGTCTGCTTTTTACCGCAGTAGTCGGTCTGGTAACGTCATGGATTGACCGGAAAGTGACGGCAAAGGTTCAGATGCGGGTAGGGCCACCGTTGTTGCAGCCGTTTTATGATATTATAAAATATATGGTAAAAGAGACGTGTGTACCGGCTGGCGGATCCAAGCTGCTTTTTCTCACCGCCCCGCTTCTCGGCCTTGTTGCGGTGACTGCGGCGTCAACGATACTCTGGCGCGCGCTATTAACGCCGGACAGCGCTTTTGTCGGCGATCTGATTGTTGTGTTATACCTGCTGACCGTTCCGGCCATGAGCGTGGTGCTGGGTTCGTTCGCCTCACAGAATCCGCTGGCATCACTCGGCGGAAGCCGTGAGATGAAACTGATTATTGCCTATGAGCTTCCCTTTGTGCTTGCAGCCTTTGTGCCGATAATCCAGAGCGGCAGCATCCGTCTCGGTGAGATTGCAACGGGCACGGCATCGGTAATGACACCATCGGGGATTATTGCGCTGATCGTAGCAATTATCTGCATGCAGGCAAAACTTACTCTTGTTCCGTTTGATATGCCTGAAGCTGAGACAGAGCTCGCGGGCGGCGCCTATATTGAATATTCCGGCCCGCCGCTGGGTATGTATAAATTAACCCGTGCCATGATGCTCTGTACCATGCCGATATTTCTGGTGGTACTGTTCTGCGGCGGCATGGATTTTCAACTGGGAGTTGTCCCGGGTATTCTCGGAGGGTTAAAATATGTCGGATTGGTTGTTGTTATTGTGCTGATACGCAACACCGCCCCGAGGGTTCGTATCGATCAGGCGTTAAAATTTTTCTGGGGGCCCATGACTATTGTTGCGCTCTGGGCTGTCGGATTTGCGTTGATAGGTTGGTAAACAATGAGTTTCGCCGTAAACATGCTGACAAAATCACTGAATGTGTTCCATCTGGCAGGCAGTCCGTGCAACAACTGTGATATCGAGATACTTGACGTGCTGACGCCTCGGTACGACGCTGAGCGGTTCGGTCTGGTGCTTGTGGGCAGTATCCGTCATGCTGATGTTATCCTGCTTTCCGGTGCATTTAATAAAAAGTCGGCTATCAGGGCGCGGGAGGTGTACAAACAGGCGGCGAAACCGGTTGTTGTTATTGCTGTCGGAAGCTGTGCCTGTACAGGAAATATTTTCAGACACTCCTATAATATTGACGAACCGGTGGGTAACTATATCCCGGTCGATGCCTATCTGCCGGGTTGTCCGCCGAAACCGGAGGCGATGCTGGCCGCAGTGGTAAAACTTATCGCGAAACTGCGAGGGGAAAAATAATGACGCGTGAAGAGGTTCTTGCTAAGATAGAACAATCGCTCAGCGATAAGACGGTTGAGATTTTTAAAAAGTCGGACCGGAGGACCTATATTGAAGTGAAGCCGGAGGACATTCCCGAGGCAAGCAGGTTTATTTTCCGTGATATTGGTGCGCGGTTTCAGATAGCATCGGGAATAGACACACCGACCGGGTTTGAGATTCTGTATCACTGGGCGCTGGATGCATACAATCATATCGTGACAATCAAGACAAAACTCGACAAAGAAAAACCTGAAATAGACTCCATTGCCCCTGTCTGTGTTGCTGCAGAGTGGATCGAACGGGAGATGTGGGAGCTGCTGGGTATCACCTTCAGGAATCATCCTGATATGCGGCGCCTGCTCCTGATAGATGACTGGCCGGAGGGGGTGTATCCGTTACGGAGAGACTACAGCACGGGTGGAGAATACAAGAAGGAAAAAGAGTAGCGCATGGCAAAGAAAACAATTATACCCATCGGTCCCTATCATCCTCTTCAGGAGGAGCCTGAGTTTTTCAAGCTCCATGTTGAGGGTGAAAAGGTAGTGGGACTGGATATCGAACTAGGGTATAACCATCGGGGTATAGAGAAGCTTTCCGAATCCAAGACCTTCGAGCAAACGGTCTTTCTGGTGGAGCGTATCTGCGGAATCTGCTCAACCTCGCATCCCATTGCCTGTGTCCAGGCCATTGAGGATGCCGGTGATATAGAGGTGCCGGAGCGTGCGCTGTATATCCGTTCGGTCATCGGTGAGCTGGAGCGGATTCACTCCCATCTGCTGTGGCTCGGTCTGGCCGGCCATTTTCTGGGCTTTAACACGGTCTGGATGTGGGTATGGCGCTATAGGGAGGATGTCCTGGATATCATGGAATTAATTACCGGCAACCGCAACCATTATGCCATGATGAAACCCGGCGGTGTGCACCGCGATATCAAAAATGAGGATATTCCCACGATTAAAAAGATGTGTGACGGGTTGAAAAAGCCGCTGGCCCTTTTCCGGGATGCAGTTATTGACGATCCGGTAATCCATGCGCGACTCAAAGGGGTTGGGGTTCTTTCACGCCAGCAGATAATCGATTACGGTGCTCTCGGTCCGACCGCACGTGCATCGGGGGTGGCCATTGACGTTCGCCGGGATCACCCGCATGCGGCGTATGACCGGATTGACTGGGATGTGATTATTACTCAGAATGGCGACGTGTTTGATAAGACCGTGGTGCGTATTCTTGAGATGTTTGAATCGGTAAAAATTATTTATCAGTGTATTGAAAAGCTGAAGACCGTTACCGGTCCATATAATTCAAATCCCAAGGAGATAAAGCCGGGAGACGGTATCGGCCATTATGAGGCGCCGCGGGGTGAAGTGATTCATTATATTCGAAGTGACGGTACCAACCGTCCTGCGCGGCACAAAGTCAGGGCGCCAAGTTTCATGAATATTGTGACGGACCGTGAAGCGGTGTTGGGCGAGAGCGTTGCCGATGCATCGATAATACTTGCGGCAGTGGACCCGTGTTATTGCTGCACGGAGCGGATGGCCGCCGTTGATTCCCGGACAGGAAGACAGGTATTGACATCAGCGGAATTGTTGCGTCTGTCCCGCGAGAAAACGGAAAAACTTAAAAAAGAAATCGGCGCGCCCGGCCCGCAACTGGACTTAGGAGCATAAACAATGACAAGTGTATTATCGCATCCACTGGTACTACCGATTATCTTTCCTGTTCTTGCAGGGATTCTATGCCTGTTGTTGCCTAAAAAGGTGAGCGGTGTGTGGGCGATCCTGTGCTCCATTATCACCCTCGGCCTTATCTGGCCTGTATTTAAATCAGGTCAGCAGACACTGGACTACGGTGGCTGGCTCAGTCTTAAAAACGATATGCTCAGCGGCTTTGTTCTGCTGGGGATAGGTGTATTCGGAGTAGTCGTTTCCCTTTATTCTCTCGGGTATATGAAAGGCAAAGAGCGACTGCGTGAGTATTATACCTGCCTGCTCTGGACGCTTGGTGTGTCGCTGGGTGCGGTACTGGCCAATGATTTTCTTGTTCTGTTGAGTTGCTGGGGTTTTCTGGGACTTACCCTGTATCTGATGATTGGTATAAACGGACCTGATGCGGCGCAGGCGGCAAAGAAAACCTTTCTCATTATCGGCGGCACCGATTGCCTCCTGATTATCGGTATTGCCGTTGTCTGGCTGCTGAACGGTTCGACCAGTATGGATGCACAACCGTTGCTGTTCGATCGGACACTTACCGGCATCGCGTTCCTTCTTATTTTATCGGCAGCATTTGCAAAGGCCGGCGCTATGCCTTTTCACACCTGGGTACCGGAGTGTGGCGATAAAGCGCCCGTTTCTGTAACCGCGTTTCTTCCGGCATCGCTTGACAAGCTGCTGGGTATCTATTTCCTGACCCGCGTTGCACTTGATATTTTCGAGATGAACCGTGCGATGCTCATGCTTCTCCAGGTTATCGGCGCCGGTACGATACTTTTTGCGGTTATGATGGCACTGGTGCAGCACGATATGAAAAGGCTTCTTTCGTATCATGCGGTAAGTCAGGTCGGCTATATGGTGCTGGGTATCGGAACAGGAACGGCAATCGGTATTGCCGGCGGACTGTTTCACATGCTCAATAATGCACTTTATAAGTCCTGCCTGTTTCTCTGTGCCGGCAATATTGAACAGAAAGCCGGTACCACCGATTTGGATAGTCTCGGCGGTATCGCCAAAAAGATGCCGATTACATTTTATTCGTTTCTCATAGCTGCATTGGCAATCTCCGGTATCCCGCCGTTTAACGGGTTCGCATCGAAGTGGATGGTCTATCAGGGGGTTATTGAAGTCGGAAAATCGGGCGGTAGCGTATGGGTTTTATGGCTTGCGGCTGCCATGCTCGGCTCTGCGCTGACCCTTGCCAGTTTTGTGAAAGTTTTACATGCGGCGTTCCTGAAAAAACCGTCACCCCAAAATCAGAAAAAGGATATCCGTGAAGTCGGCTTGGTCATGTGGGTACCCATGGTCGTACTGGCACTGGTTTGTATACTTTTCGGTGTGTTTGCCTACCGTCTGCCGCTGACGCATTTAATACTGCCGGCAGTCAAATTGCCGGCGGCTTTTACCGGTGTGTGGTGGAGCGGTCCTGCAACGGCAATGCTGATTGTCGGTTTACTGGTGGGAGCACTGATTTATTTCATCACCGTTGCAAAGAAGGTTCGTGAGTGTGAAACTTATGTGGGCGGGGAACTGATGGACAAAGTATATATCAGCGGGACCAATCCCGGAAGCGACCGTAATGTTGAAGTCACCGGAGTCGATTTTTATAAGACGGTACAGGATATACCGCTGTTGCGTTTTATCTACTGGCTGGCGAAAAAGAAGGTTTTTGATTTATATGAGGTTGGCGCCGGAGTTGTCTTTTATTTTGTTAAAGCGCTGCGTAAAGCCCACAACGGGTTGCTGCCGTTATATCTTTCGTATTTTATTGTCGGCTTTATTGCGGTCGTGGCGCTTTTGATGGGAGGGATAGGGTAGCACTGATGGAACATGCCATTTTGCACATTATTCTGATTATGATGATTATCGGTGCGCTGATTGCCATTGAAACGAAGAACCTGTTGTCCTCCATTATCAGTGTGGGGGCGGTCGGGTTTCTGCTTGCAATAATGTTCCTTTTTTTACGGGCGCCCGATCTTGCGATAACACAAATGGTGGTTGAGATTCTCTGTCTGGTGATATTAATCCGGGCGACGATCAGCCGCGATCTGACGGCCATATCCGGCGGACGGGAATTTTTCGGTCTGATAACAACGGCAACGTTAATTATACTGATAACCGTGTTGGGGTTGAAAATTTTTGAGGATTTTCCGGCATTCGGGTCATCGGTGCTGGACCGGGTTATTGATGCTCCGGCAAAAACATACATTGCCGACGGGTTGGAAAAGACCGGTTCGGCAAATATCGTGACAACTATTTTGCTTGACTTTCGCGCGTATGACACACTGGGTGAGATTACCGTGCTGTTCTGCGCGATACTGGGAACGCTTGCCGTGCTGAGACGGAAAGCGCGTAAGCAGGCAACGGAAGAGGATAATGAATAGGCAGGGGAATTGTTATGGAAGAAGGAATGAGCCTTGTTGTAAAAACGGTAATCCGCCTGCTTAAGGGGTTTATCTTACTCTTTGGTGTGTACATCACCGCGTACGGCCATGTCACTCCGGGTGACGGCTTTGCAGGAGGGGTTATTATTGCCTGTGCCTTCATTCTCATTTTCCTGGCTGAAGGAAAACGTGACTCAATGAAAACTTTCGGTGAAACCGCTGCACGTGAAATGAGCTGTATCGGCGGTCTCATTTTCTTGCTGACTGCCTTTGCCGGAATAGGCATCAGTGGGATTTTTCTGAAAAATTTTCTGCCGACCAAAGCAGCCGCCCGTTTCACATTGTTCAGTGCCGGTACTATTCCTATCTGCAATATCGGTGTTGCCGTTATTGTCGCAGCATCGCTCTATCTGGTATTCTCTATTATGAGCTCGTTGCATGTGATAGTAAAAGATGATGAAGAACGGGAAATGATAAATCGGGGGGAGGAGATCGAATGATATATTCACTCTGTCTCGTCCTGATACTGATCGGTCTATACGGCGTGGTGACAAAGAAGAATATTGTCAAGATTGTTATCAGTCTTGCCATTATGGAATATGGAGTAAACCTTTTCCTGATTCTTATCGGTTATAGAAATAACGGTGTGCACCCGGGAATTGAAGAGAGCGAAAGTTTCACCCATTTTCTGGCACACTCGGTTGATCCGCTGCCGCAGGCACTGGTGCTGACGTCAATTGTCATCAGTCTCGGTATGCTTGCCCTGATGGTTGGTATGTGCATCAGATTGTATGAGCGATATGGAACGTTTGATATCACGGAAATACGAAGGTTAAGAGGATAACGGTCTGTTATGAATAATCTGATTCCATTATTTGTAGCTATTCCACTGGGCATTGCATTTATCATCCCCATGATATCCCGGCGGATTAAAGGTGTTGCAGCTTTTCTGGGCAATGTAACCATGATCGGTCTCTCGGTCATGTCGCTGGTTTCTATAGGGAAAAGCGGGATGTATCATATGGGCGGCTGGGATACGCCTATTGGTATCGATTTGCGCCTTGACGGTTTGTCGGTGCTTATGCTGCTGTCAATCAGTATTGTCGGATTCGCCGCGACTCTTTTCTCGACACGTTACATGCAGTCCTATACCTCGAGGCACCGGTATTACAGCCTGTTTCTGTTCATGGTTGCCGGGATGAACGGCGCGGTACTCGCCGCGGATATTTTCAATCTGTATGTATTCATGGAAATTGCATCTATTGCCTCTTTTGCTCTGGTAGCATTCGGCTGCGGCCATGAGGATCTGGAGGCGGCCTTTAAATACATTGTTCTTGGCGGTGTGGCCGCAACATTCGTCCTGTTCGGTATTGCTATTATTTACGGCGTTGCCGGTACACTCAACATGGCACACCTGGCAATGAAAATCGGTAATAAACCGTTGTCAAATCCTCTGGTGTTCGCTCTGGGGCTTTTCATCTCCGGGTTTGGTCTGAAAGCGGCAATGGTACCGTTCCATTCATGGCTTCCCGATGCGCACCCGTCAGCGCCTGCGCCCATATCGGCAATGCTCTCGGGCGTACTGATAAAAGCAATTGGTGTGTATGTTATTGCGCGGCTGCTTTTCAACGTTTTCGGCATCACCCCGCGGGTATCGTTAGTACTGCAGATACTGGGAACGCTTTCCATGATTGTCGGTGTGCTTCTGGCAATAGGGCAGTGGGATATGAAACGCCTGTTTGCGTATCACAGTATCAGCCAGGTCGGGTATATTATTATCGGTCTGGGACTGGGAACCCCGCTGGGTATAGTCGGAGCGCTGTATCACCTGGTAAATCACTCAGTTTTCAAGTCGTTACTCTTTCTAAATGCCGGCGCCGTGGAGTATTCTACCGGTACCAGAAATCTCAAGCGGCTCGGGGGCCTGTATAAAACAATGCCGGTTGCCGGCTCAACATCACTGATTGCCTCAATGTCTATTGCAGGTATACCGCCCTTTAACGGGTTCTGGAGTAAGTTAATTATTATTATAGCATGTGTCATGTCGGGCCATTACTGGCTTGGCGCATGGGCTGTACTGGTAAGTATTTTGACGCTGGCCTCATTTTTAAAGGTGCAGCGGTACGGTTTTTTCGATTCGTTAAAGATTTCGGTAGAACAGATAAAAAAGACTCCGCCAATGATGGCTCTGGCCATGATTTTATTAGCAGTGCTCTGTGTCGGTATGGGATTTTTTGTTATTACCGGCTTTGATTCGCCGATTATTATCGGCCCGGCTGCTGAAAGTCTGTTGAAGGGAGTCTTTGTACTCTAGGAAACGAGAGATGCAATGAATGATACCATGAAAAGAGTTGTTCTGTTTATTGTTACCTACGTGCTGTGGATTTTTCTTACCTGGCCTTTTGACCTGGCATTCAGCAGGGTGTATGTCCAGGACCTCCTGGTTGGGTTGGTGGTGGCTCTGGTTGTGGCTGTGGTTATGAAAGAGGTTGTTACCGAGCCGTTTTCACGTTTTATAAATCCACTGCGCCTTTTCTGGTTTATTCTGTATCTTCTTATACTTGCCTGGGATATCCTGAAGGCCAACTTTGATGTTGCATACCGGGTATTGCATCCGGACATGCCTATCAGACCCGGTGTGGTAAAGGTAAAGACAAAGCTTACCTCGGCGTCCGGCATTTCCGTGCTCGCGAATTCAATTACGTTAACGCCGGGAACACTAACGGTAGAAGCTACCAAGGACGGGTATCTGTATGTCCATTGGATAAATATAAAATCGACAGATATCGAAGAGGCGACAAAGCATATCGTTTCGCGTTTTGAGGGTCTTATCATGAAAGTATTTGAGTAAAGGAATGACATCATGCCGGTAATTGTCTATCATGTGCTGTTTATCTGTTTACTCGTATGTGTCATTATGTGTCTTTACAGAATCGGCCGGGGCCCGTCCGCTGCAGACCGTGCAATGGCGATAGATATCCTGGGCACGGTTGTCGTCTGTTTTACAGCATTATTCTCTTCGTTAACGGGAAAAAGCTATTACCTTAATATAGGTATTTCATGGGCAATGTTGAGTTTTATCGGTACCATAGCCCTGGCAAAACATTTGGAAGGCAAGAGTTTTGATGAGTAGTTATATCGGAATAGTAATTATCTGTATTGGTATGGTGTTTAACCTTATCGGGTGCATCGGCCTTGTCCGTCTTCCCGATATATACAATCGACTGCAGGCTGCAACAAAATGCGTGACCATGGGCACCTGTATGGTGCTTCTCGGCACAATTGTGTTGTTGCCGGATATTTCATATATCCTGAAAGGTGTTTTGTGCGGTATTTTTGTTTTGATAACCTCACCGACCGCCGCACATGCGCTTGCCCGTGCAGCACATGCCTCGGGAATAAAACTGTGGGAAAAGAGTGTTGTAGATAAATACGAAGAAGACAAGGAACCGGGAATCGTTCACAGGATTGAAAAATGAAGCTGCCGTGCCTATTCCAATTTAGAATTTTAAAGCTGGCATTAACCTCGCTGTTTACCCGTGCCTATACCACCGGTTTTCCAAAAAAGTCGTTTGAGCCGATGAAGACCTTTCGTGGCAGGCCGCGTTACAATAAGGATGAATGCATAGGTTGCGGTGCCTGTGCGGAAGTGTGCCCCTCCCGGTGTATCGATTGTGTTGATGTTGTCGATGCGAATATTCCTGTCAGGAAACTGACCCATCACCTTGACATGTGCATCCAGTGCGGACAGTGCGAAAAGTACTGCACTTCTGAAAAAGGTATTAAGCTCTCAACTGAATGGGATTATGTAGGTTTTAAACCGGAAGATTTTGAAGAAAGTATTGAAAAAGAGCTTCTCCTCTGTGAAACCTGCGGAAAAGTAATCGCGCCGGTCGATCAGATTAAATGGCTTGTCACACGGCTGGGACCGCTTGCATTCTGCAATCCTACCCTGATGCTCGCCTCACACAAAGAACTGGCTGTGGTTGACAAAGGTGTTGCGGAGAATACCGAATTTCCTGCCCGCGCCCGGCGAATCAATATGCAATGCCCGCATTGCCGGCGGAAGACTGCGCTGAGTGTGTAGTCAGACTTGTTTCAAGAGTTGTATAAATCGAATAACCGTAACCATGCCGAATACCGCGCATATCAATAATAACAGAGTACACATTACGCTGTTTACTCCAACAGGTAGAGAAATATGTTCAGTATGGTCATCAATTACGAACGCACGGGCTGTCATTCCCGCCAAATCTCTTGCTGCCGGTATTTACAGTATTGACATTGAATTGAGTAATGGCCATAAACAGGCTGCGCTTGTGCCGGTGTATAGATAATCAATGTATAATATAAAAGGGCTGGGGTTTTTTAATAGTTTTATATCGTATCAAGTTAGATATTTTTTCAATAATTTTCAAGACAATTACTATATTCCTGACAGGAAAAAGGAAGGCTTTCAACCATCCCTATTAGAGCTGAAGATCGCTCGTCCGGGGCGTTGTCAGTTTTATTAAATATTTTGCATAAACGATTAAAATGATGTATAATATGTATAATAAGAAGTTTTATATGGCTACAAGGAGTTAAGTATGGAAAGTGCATATGTAAAAAAAACAATGTTTATTAATACCAATTATATTAAAAAAGCCTTAAAAATATTAGACGTAAAAACGGAAAAGGAAGCAGTAAATAAAGCTTTGGAAATAGTAATTGAGGAGGACGAAATTATTAATGCACATAAAGAAATAGGTGGTACTGACTCAATTCAACAGGTATTTAAATAAATGAAAGTATTATTTGATACCAATATATACATAAATTGGATACGTGAAAGAAAATATCCTGAGCTTATGTTAGATGTATATACTCAAAAATACTTATCAAATTATGTACTTATGGAATTGTGGGCCGGGGCAAAAACCAAACAAGCAAGTAGAATTATTGAAAAACTTCAGAAGCCTTATTTAAAAGCTGGGAGAGTAATTACTTTAAATACTAATCATTTTATTACCATTGGTCAAATACTTTCAGATATGCCAATTACTCAGAAATCAAAAACTAAGAATGCGGGATTTATAAACGACTTATGTATTGGCCTTAGTGCATTAGCAGTAGGAGCCATATTATTTACAACAAATAAATCTGATTTTAAGATTATAAAATCATTTTTGCCTCAGGTAAAGATTGTTTATATTTGAAGCAGTTACCTCCATCGAATAGTAACCACGGTAGTGTCAAGAATCTTTCGCACATTTTTACAGAGTCCTCTGTTATCAGCATATTCAGTTTGTTATAAGGCGCCAATAAAGTTTGTTCTTAAGTAAATGTTTGTTTCAAGGCAACCGAACCCCTCCCCTAGGGGAGGGGTTCGCAATTGTCAAGCAACCTCCTTCTCAACCATTTCAATATCCTTTAATAACGACATATTCAGGTAACGCTTGGCGCTCCAAACCGTACCAGCGACATGACGTAAACGTGCGGATAAAAGCATCAATGCTT
>CAZIYW010000144.1:0-11656 GCA_964543525.1 uncultured Fibrobacterota bacterium
ACCTTTTCCATGTTGTTATTCTCGATTACCGTTAGAATCCCGGCAAAATCAGTATTTGAGATATGCTGTATCGCGACGCCTGATTTACGGGCCCGCAGCTCAACCTCCTTCGAATCATCAAGGGCAAATGAACCGCCGCGATAATTGAGAAGCCAGTAAGCTTTCACACCCTCTCTGAGAGCGTTATACACAACGCCATAGGCCTTGAGATGGTCGGTCTGCACATTATCCATGGGAATCAGAAACATGGCAGAAACCGCCTGTACCGATGCAAGAAGAAAACCTGTGCAAAGAGATAAAAAAAACGCGGAATTCCGCGTTTTTCCCCGTGTAGCTGTTTTGTATAACCGTACCATGTATCTAAAATAAATAAGTCAAATACATTCCGGCAATCCTGACCGTGTAATTTTCCGTGGAACTCTCAGTTTCATCGTAGTAATCTTCATATTTACCCATAATGGTCGCAGATAACCGTGAAGTAATCGTATATTTAAGCTCTGCTTCGACAGTTTGTTGATAGAGATCAAGGCCTTTACCTGGATGATCTGCATCAGTCTCATTCTGTTTGCGGTATTCACCCTTAAGAAGCAGGGATAGTTTACGCGGTATAATATTCAATCTGAAATTGTCAATAACTTTTATATCGTACCGTTTCATGTCATCCTCAATCTCAGTCTTGTATTTTACTTTCACGGTTATTTTATTCCGTATTCTTCTCTTAAACCTGACGCCGAAACGGGCCTGAATGGCGTTTTCCCAACTGTCTTCTTTATCGTCAATTTCTGTATCTTTATACTCAGTAAAATCATTCTTCCTTCTCATATAATACTTTACACTGTAGTCCATTCCGTTTTCAAAGCGCTGCTTTACCTCCACACCGGCAGTGTGATCCATTTCTCTGAATTTATAGGTTACCGTTTCTGACAGAGTATCGTTACTTGCATCCAGATAATAAATTTCTCCCTGATCATCTTTCGTCTGTAATTTCATCTCATAATCGGCGTTCAACCCTGGTTTATTCTCTCCAAATGAGTATTTGACTCCCACATCAAAGGTGTTGTTAAAGGTTGGTGATTCATTATCCGTTTTCAGAGTATACGATACTGACGTTTGTTCGAATTCATATCCAAAATCGGTAGTAAAGGCATCGGAAAACTGGTTGTCACCTTCAAGGGTGGCAACACGCCTGTCAGGCTCCAGATAGGGATTGCCTGCCGAGAAATAGTTTTCCCGTATTTCCATAAATGAACCACTCAGATTGAGCCTGTCTGAAACAGCGCCGTCAACACTGACCAATCCGGCAAAATGGTCGGTAAAATCAGACTGACTTTGCATAAGGCCGAACACTCTCTTCAATGACGGTATTACCTGAGGTTTATACCAGGCAATTTTATCCCAGTCATTAGTATCGACCGTATCATGGCTCCCCAAATCTATCTCGGCATTAACCTCCATTCTGCCGTCAAGCAGAATAACATTGGCGTCAATAGAGCCGGTTGAGGCGGAAATGGGATCCGGCGCCGCAGTATCAGTTAACTCATCGGTAAAAATCGGATTGGCATCCTGATCATGGGATATAAGGCCCCGCGCCGATATGGTCACATTGTGGGAAGGCTTTAAGCCAAGATGAGCCACGTAGGTTAACTGCTGCCGTACGGATGAGCCGGTATCGACTTCATCTCCGAAAATATCATCCTCGTTATCGCCTACATCCTTTTTCTTCTCCGTTTCCCCGGCGGCCAGCCTGAATTCCATCCTTTTTGTTCCCCGTCCCATAGACCAGAAATCACCGTAATACTTGACACCCCGTATCTTTCTTCCTGAAATGGAGGTCTCGGAAATGTTCTCATAAAAATCACCAAGTACCACATGTTGATCCGCATAATTCATGGATAAGGTGAACAGGTTCGCTTTCACCTTATTGTTGTACCAGTCATTAAGATTCATGTCAGTATTAAAATTGACGTCAAGCTCTCCCCGCTTACCCTGCGCGAAAATAACCAGCTCCGGTTGCACGGGCCAGCTGAATTCACCCGGATATTTTGTCTGGTAATACCTGGCGCGTGAAATCGTTGTATCCGAGACGATGGTTGTATCCGAGCCGCTTATCGTCGTATCAATCACAGTTGATGTATCCATATCCGACGGATGGTAATGTGATTTCGCATCAAAATATTTAAATCCCAGACTGACGTTACCGATGAAACTTGCCATCTGTTCACGCGGAGCTTTCAAAGCACTGAAACCGGGTTTAAAAGTGCTGCTTACCTGTATATCGGTCTTACCCGTAGGCAGTACAATTGATTTAACCTCTTCGGGCGGCTTTAATATTTTTTCCATTTCTGCGGGAGTTACAATCTTCATATCGAGGGTATTATTGTATACCATTTCCCGCAGTTTCCGGGTAATCATATTTTCCGTAAGTAACCCGTTTTTATTGCGGGTAATATCTGCGGCAATAATATTTACCGATGCACCGCCGCGAACGGCCAGTCCGTTATTATTTCCCTTGATAACTCCCCGCTCCAATTTAAAATAAGATTTAGCCGCACAGGCAATACCGGTGATATTATTCTTTACCGTCACACTGTCTGCAGTAACATTGGCGCCGGCTTCACAGAAAATAGCGCATACATGACCGCGGGCAAATAAGGACGTTGAAAGAAAGACATCCGAATTTTTTACCACCAGACCATGCAGGGAGTTGCGGGCAAATGTGCAATTCTTTATCTCCGCTGAACCATTTTCGACATATATACCATAATTCGAGTGACGGATAACGCAGTACTCAAAACCGGAGCGCTGCCTGCTTCTGCAGTAGATCCTGTCCCAGTCCCACGGATTGGGGTTTTTCTTCGCCGATTGAAATATGACCGGCTCGGCAGGTGTACCTTTAGCAATTATTTTGCCGAACACTGTTATAGTCGAATATTTCCCACCAATGTAAATCTTGCTTCCCGGGCCGAACTCCAGCGTCTGCCCCGATGGTACAATGACACTTCCTTTAAGAAGAAAAGGACCGTCCTCCTTCGTAAACTTGCCGAACAACACACCACTGGGAATCTCAACCGCGGTTGCCACATCGGTATTGTCAACAGGCGGTATTACCGGCTCATATTTTTTTTCAGTCCGCTTTGCTGATTTTGATTTCTTCTCTTCTTTCTTCTTTTCCTCCTTATTTTTATAAACCCTCTTTTCATCCGCCGTCGTATCCTCCGCTTCCTTCTCTTCCGTCTTCTTCACTTCACCCTTTGTCTCTTCGGTTTTTTCAGATTGGGTTGCCTGAAGTTCCGCCTCTTCCTCCATCATCCGCTCTTTCGGGGCCGAAATCGGTTTTACATCTTTGTTTACGGTGACTGCACCGGCGCCTTGTTTGTCTGTCTCTTTTCCGGTTTCTGTCGCTTCTGCAGTCTTATCACCGCTCGCTACAGAATTTTCATTATCAGCAGGACCTTGCGCCCACGTCTGGAATACGAATACACTGCAGATCAGAATCATTCTCTTCACCACGCTTCATTCTCCTCTGTTAAGGGGGTGGAATTACACGGTACCATACAAGTAATACAGCAGACAACCTGGTATTCCTGCCTGCTATCTGACTTCAATAACCACTTCCTTTCTAATATCCCTGTCATTGATATCACGTACCAGAATTTCGATAGTATTCCTGCCGCGTTTTAATTCGATATCAAAATCAAAATCTATGTCATTTGTAAAATTACTCGTATATTTTAATTCACCGGTAGCTCTATTCAACACCTGCACTTTTCTGAGTAATGTCGGATCGTCATCCGGCAGGTTTTCCACGGAAAACTCCACCGTAAATTCGGGTCTGAAGCTGCCCTCCGGGTTCGAAGGCGGTATATGCAGCAGTTTGTAAGTGCCGGAAGGATTATTCAACCGTATCATAATATCTTTTACCAGATAACTGACCTCACCGACAACTTTCTGAGATTTGTTACCCGCCAGATCCTCTGCCCAAACTTCATATTTATGCTTACCTTCTTCAAGCTCAAGAAAAAACCGCGCTCCGGGAGCACCGGTTTCAGAGTCTTTTGAACCTTCCCGTGATGTATAGAACGTAATCTCATCATTAGGGGTCTTATCGTATACCGTAAAGGCGATCCTCCCTGTTTTCGTATTCAGCGGTAATGATGAAGGCTGAATTATCGGTATTTCCGTGTTGCATTTTTCACTAACCGGATCGAAGTTTACCATCCGCCGTACCGATTTAGTAACACTTCCCATTACCACCTCAAACTCAACTTCATGCATACCCGGTTCATCAGGAAGCTGAATCATATCGGCGAATGATCCGTTTCGGACCGGAATTGCCGTACCGGACACGCTTATCTCATTTATAGTTGCCGGCTGCACCACGCCTCTCACCTGGAGCCGGTTGTCACACACCAGTTGCTTATCAAGCGGCATCTGTACTGATATGACTACATCGCCCTCTGCGATTTTATACATCACGGTACGGGTTTCCATTTTCGTCTTCTCTTTCAGCGACGCCTCAATCTCGAGGACTATCTCACCCTCCTCATCCGGAATGGGCACTTCTTTTGAGAAATTTCCGTTCGGCGGTACTACAACCGCCATACCGTTAATTGTCAACTCAGCACCCGGCGTAACAAAACCCGAAACCTTTATCAGTGGTTTGTTAAACACCTGATTGTTGTTCGGTTCATTTACCGTTAACACCAAATCGGTCGGCATCTCCTTTATAATAAAAAATCTGGTTGCTGCAGTGGACTGTGCTTTATACGACGCTTCGATTTCAACGTTGTACTGCCCCGGTTCCCTGGGTCCCTGAATAACTACTTTAAATTCCCCGTTCGGCTTTACCGGCACCGTATTTCCTCTAACCCTGACTACGGCATCTGACGGAATCACTTTACCGGCAACAGCCACCTGAGCATCCGGTAGAAACACCTGACCATTTTCCGGAGACAAGATTTTTATTGTCAGTTTTACATCTTCGGTGGTATCTGTTACGGAGGACGTTGTATCATCAGTCTGGCGGGTGGTATCGCCGGAACTGGTTTCTTCATTCTCAGCCGCCTGCATGACCTTGACGGTCACCTTTTTCTGTCCCTTTACCACCGTCGTCATTTCATTTGACTTCAATTCAGCACCTTTCCGCGCGCCTTTGGGAACTACATACACCCGTCCCTCATATACTTTGATATCGGTCTTTTCCTTCTTTACATTGAATCCCACCCGGGTGCCGCGAATGGCGGCAACAGCCGTCGGCGTCTCAAATTCGAATTTTGACCCTTTATGGGTCAGTTTCTTTACATTAGCCATTAAATCACCACTGAGTATTTTTAGGCCGGTTTTTTTTGCGCCGCTTTTTTCCTTTGACAAGGCCGACAACTCAAGCGTTGTATTCTCTTTTAAAGAAATGTTACCGCCGTCCGGGAACTGGATAACCGCTTCCGATTCGACAAATGTACGTACTGCATCGTTAACTTTAAGAGGCATGTTGGGACGAGCCTTAATCCATTTCGGTGATTTACTCCGCTGCACCTTTACATCACCAATCATGCTTTTTATAAAGCATCTCTGTCCACTCTGCGACCAGACAGTAACCGCATAAAAACAAACAATACAGGATAAAAGTATACTTGGGTTACATCCTTTTCTCAGCATGACGGCCTCCGGCGTTTAAATGATGCATAACACTATTTCCTTAACACAATGGTAATTTCCATTCACAAGCTTTTTCACGTACCATTCACCAACGGTTTAAATACTATAAGCTTCTGATTTTTAGACGCTAAAATACGGAGTGAATAGTCAAAAAAATTGTACTATTCATTGGAATTATAGTCAATCATTTTTACATATATTGGAATCCGGATGATTCAGTATAGTAAACGATAATACTATCCGTACGATTTTTTTTATCTCAGAAAAGAACCCGGATACCTTCCACTATAAAAAGTGAAAGGATACATTACCGTAAATCCAAACGTAAAAATAAACAGCAACAACTCATTTACCGAGAAGGAGCATAGATTAAGGAATATTATTGAAAATACTCAATAATTGATATATTATTTATAGTAACAACTGTAGAATACATAGGCAGAATACACAGTGAGATTGTGGTATATTACCTGCGAAAGGCTCTTATCAATTGTTACCCGACATTGATTATCAGGGAATTTCAGTAACGGTTTGCCAGGAAGTAAAATGTATCCCCGACTAAAACCTGAAAAAACGGCAGTAAAATAATTTCCATGACGAAGTATATTGTATATTTTATTTCTGAAGATTAAAATCTTATGAAATACATAAAAACATCCAACATCATCTTTTTTCACGATTACCGGACACTTCCGTTACCAATAGCGCGGCTACGCCGGGTTGCTGAAAAAATATCACGTGATAACGAAATCATCAGAGGTGCAACGGTAAATGTAATACTGGTCTCCGATTACAAGATTCGTAGGCTTAACAGAAAATATCGAAAGCGTGACAGGGTTACTGATGTGCTCTCCTTCCCTTTCCCCGACAGTGATTTTCTCGGTGAAATTTATATATCCCTGCAACGCGCTGCTGTCCAGGCACGCCGTTACGGCTGCACGTATTCCGATGAAGTAACCCGGCTTTTTGTTCACGGCCTGCTGCATTTACTCGGCTATGACCATCAGACTGGAAAGGACCGTCAGGTCATGGAAGTACAGGAGAAACGATACTGTTTAATAGGATGACACCTTATGTATATTTTATACCGACATAATGTATTTTTTTCAAAGGAGATGTGATTGGATAACGATCCCAGTATATCGTACATTGCGGGTCTTATAATACTTTACATTGTTTCAACATTTTTCTCCGTTATTAAAATTATATTCTCAGCCACTTATAAAAATTCATTACCATCCGATAAGGAGCGTTTACGCTATATTGCATCAAAAATTGAAGACATTCAGGAAAACAGGGCAAAACTTACCGCAACGGTTTCATTTGGAAAGACTCTTGTCAACACCTCTTTCGCCGTCTGCGCCTATCTGTTGACAAAACTCATTTTCCCTCAGCACACACAGGCGCTGGGGCTTACCATTTCAATCGCTTTTTCCGTAATAGTGCTGACGTTCTTCAGTTATACAATACCCCGCGCGCTGATACTATGTTACCATCAGCGTTTTCTCACAGCCGGGTATTACTTCTATATACTTTTCAGAAGTGTCTTCTCGCTCTTTACCAGTACAATGCTGGGATTCCATACCCTTATTCACAAGATGCTTCGCTTCGATGAAAAGCTTGCATTCCTCTCTGACGAAGAAAAAAACCGTCTTCACGAAAACACAGAGAATGGTGAAGCACTCGATAAAGATGAAAAGCGAATGATTCGCCAGATTTTTGAGCTGGGGGAAACCACGGCAAAAGAGATTATGCAGCCGCGGGTCGATATTAAAGCACTGGATATTGCTACCGATTACGAAACAACCCTGTCAACAGTCAGTGAAGCCGGCCATTCCCGTATTCCGGTTTATAAAGAGAGTATCGATTCCATAACCGGAATCCTTTATGCGAAGGATATTCTCAGCTGGTTATCCAACCATCCGGATGAAAAGTGGGACCTCGAGAAACTGCTTAAAGAGCCCTATTTCGTACCAACCAGTAAAATGATCGATGATCTCATGCGGGAATTCAAGAAAAATCATATCCACATGGCAATCGTAGTTGATGAATACGGTGGTACCGCCGGTATCGTCACCCTGGAAGATATTCTTGAGGAGATCGTAGGAGAGATACAGGATGAATACGATATGGAGGAAGAACCGGTCATACAGATATCGACAAATACGTACCACGTCGATCCACATATTGAACTGGATGATCTTTCCGAAAAGCTGAATATAGCCATTGATCATGAGGATGAGGAGTATAATACGCTCAGCGGTCTGTTTTACCACGAATACGGTGATGTACCAAAAGTTAATACTGAGTTTGAGCATAATGGCCTCAGATTAAAAATCATAGCTATGGATAATCAGCGAATAGAAAAAATTGAACTTGAGATACTGCGCAGGGGCGATAACCCGGTAGACATTGATAAAGCATTCTAGCAATGCGTTTCTAGTTGCTTTAATCCCCAATCAATAACTATTTTTTGGCGTTTATAATTTTCAGGTACTTATACTATCAGGAGTATTTCTGTGAACATTTTTGTTTGTATTAAACAGGTTCCGGGCACAACCCAGGTAAAGATTAATCCTGATACCGGAACACTTATACGCGACAGCGTCGAAGCGGTAATTAATCCGTTCGATGAATATGCTATTGAGGAAGCTCTTCGTATAAAAGAGAAAAAAGGTGGCTTGGTCAAAGCTATCACTATGGGTCCGCCTCAGGCGGAAACTGCCTTGCGAAGTGCCATTGCCATGGGAGCTGATGAAGGATATCTTATTACAGACCGCGCTTTTGCCGGATCCGATACCTGGGCGACATCCTATACCCTGGCGAACACGATAAGTACCCTCGGCGACTACGATCTTATCATCTGCGGAAAACAGGCTATCGACGGTGATACTGCTCAGGTAGGGCCGGGTGTTGCTGAGATGCTTAATGTACCCTTTGTCGCGTGGGTGCGAAAAGTGGAGGAGATTACCGATACTACTATCAGAGTAGAACGTTTAATGGAGGACGGCTACGACGTGGTGGAGATGCCGATGCCTTCACTTATAACAGTAGTAAAGGAAATTAATGAACCGCGGATGGCATCCTTGAAAGGAAAAATGCGGGCAAAAAAAGCTGAAATCAGGACAATTACTGCGGCAGATCTGTCTGTTGATACATCAAAAATCGGGCTTGACGGCAGTCCCACCCAGGTATTACGATCCTTTGTGCCGGAAAAGAAGACCGGCGGAGAAAAATTTACCGGAGAACTGCCTGAAATAGTAGAAAAAGTTACCTCTACCATTCTAGATCTCAACATTATTAAATAAAAGGATTCAGAGATATGGCAATTTCAGTTGACCTTGAGAAATGTATCGGATGTTCGTTATGCGTTCGTGCTTGTGCACAGGATGCAATTGATATTATTGATAAAAAAGCGGTGATTAATCTTGAAAAATGCAACTACTGCACAGCCTGTGTTGAAGCGTGCAAGAAATATGGGGCAATCACCATTACCCAGGATGCAGATACCGGTGCTATAGATATCGATTCATGGCGAAATGTAGCAGTTTATATTGAGCAGCGGGATAACACAATTGCCGGTGTTTCCTTTGAGATGCTTGGCGAGGGACGAAAACTGGCTGACCGGCTCGGTGAAAATCTTATAGCCCTGGTCATTGGTCATGAACTACATGATAAAGCGGAGGAGCTCGTGAAATACGGTGCTGACAAAGTATACTACTTTGACGGTCCTGACTGTGAAACATTTAAAGATGAGACGTACGCCTCAATTGCTTCTGAGTTTATTAAAAAAGAGAAACCGGCTATATTTATTGGCGGCGCCACAGCAATCGGCCGCTCGTTTATACCGAAAATAGCGGCAAAGGTCTACGGCGGGCTTACAGCGGATTGTACGAAACTGGAGATTGATACGGAAAAAAGAGTACTCCTTGGCACCCGTCCCGCCTTCGGTGGTAATTTAATGGCAACGATCATCTGCCCGCGTCATCGCCCGCAGATTGCAACGGTGCGCCATAAAGTGATGCAGCCTGCACAGTATGATGAGCATCGTCTCGGTGAACTGGTAGTCCACAAGGTTGAGCCGGGCTCCATTCAGGAGCGCACGAAAATCATTGATATTGTCAAGGAAGTGGAATCAACGATAAATATAACCGAAGCGGATATAATTGTATCCGGCGGACGAGGTATTCAGGATCCGGCCAATTTTAAATATATCCGTGAGCTTGCTGAAGCACTCGGCGGTGCGGTCGGCGCAAGCCGTGCTGCTGTTGACGCCGGGTGGATTCCCTATTCCCATCAGGTAGGCCAGACCGGTAAAACCGTATGCCCGAAACTGTATGTTGCCTGCGGTATCTCAGGTGCGGTACAACATCAGGCCGGTATGCAGTCGTCCGAATATATCATCGCAATTAATAAAGACCCGGATGCGGATATCTTTCAGCTCGCTAACCTGGGTATTGTCGGAGATGTTCTTGAAATAGTACCCAAGCTGACAGAAGCCTTTAAAGCGAAGCTGGGAAAATAAAGGATTTTAGATCTGAGATTGTAGATTTTAGATTTAAAAGAACGAGCGACGTCAAACAGTAAATAGCAGCTCAGTGATAAAGAAAAAAAACATCAAGGATTGACAATGAAGCTGACTTGTGGCATTCCAAAAGGCAGTCTGCAGAATGCAACGGTGGACCTCTTTAGAAAAGCAGGTATACATATAAATACAACTGCGCGCTCCTACTTTCCCGAATCGGATGATCCCGAGCTTGAGCTTATACTCATGAGGCCTCAGGAAATGCCGCGGTACGTTGAGCAGGGGGTACTCGATGCCGGCATCACCGGGTATGACTGGACCGTTGAAAATAAGGCTAAAGTTGTTCAGGTTTGTGAATTGGAATACAGTAAGGCATCCCGTACGAAATGTAAATGGGTGCTTGCGGTTTCAGAGGATTCAAAATTCAAAAAGCCTGAAGAACTCAAAGGGAAACGCGTAGCAACAGAACTGGTGCAGACAACAAAAGCCTATTTCAGGAAAAAGAATATACCGGTTGATGTCGAATTCTCATGGGGAGCCACTGAAGTGAAACCACCGCGTCTGGTTGACGCAATAGTGGATATTACCGAAACCGGTTCCTCACTCCGTGCAAACAGATTAAAGATAATCGATGTCTTGCTTGAAACCTCTACAATCCTGATAGCCAATAAAAATGCATGGAGCAACAAAGCGAAACGTCGCAAGCTGGAAAACCTGAAGCTTCTTCTCCAGGGTACCCTGGACGCAGAAAACTATGCTGGCCTGAAATGTAACGTTGGGAAAAATGACCTTACGCGCGTTCTCAAGGTTCTCCCTGCGCTGCATAATCCAACTGTCTCTCATCTTTCAGATGAAGGCTGGTTTGCGGTGGAGACAATAATCCACCTCACTGACGTGAAAGATATCATTCCAAAACTGAAATGGGCCGGCGCTTCGGGAATTGTGGAATATCCTATTAATAAAATTATTCAATAGAAAAAAACACTGTACTATTCCCGGTGAAACTGCTATTTCACTATAACTACTTTCTTAGCGGCGGTTCCAGATCGCATTGTTTGCAGTTTGCAGACAAAAATACCTGAAGATATCCGTTTGGCACTGCTTTCAATCCTGTTGGTGCCTCTTTCTTTGTAGCCATCCGCCACAGGACAGAGCATAGTTCCCATACAATTATATACACCTAATGCAACCTCTTGGCCCTGTGGAAGATAAAAAGACAGTACCATGTTGCTTTTATTGTGATTTTGAATAATTTCAAGGGACAGCTCACCGGGAACACACTTTATAGTTTCAGCAGTATTGGTATTCAAAAGACATTTTATTACTTCCCGCAGGGTAACTGAGACCGCAGTCATCACCGTTTTAAAAGCAGTGTAAATCCACCGGTTTGAAAATATACTATCCTTCCCCCGGTTTTCTTCAAAAATTATATATATAAAATTTTCTTCTGTTGTTTTTCTTGTGTAATCTTCGATT
>CAZIYW010000145.1:0-11644 GCA_964543525.1 uncultured Fibrobacterota bacterium
ACTAATTGATTAATCAATTATTTTCACCAGTATATCCTGAGTATTGCTATGAAACCATTTATCTCTTTTTTATTAATTACTGTTCTTATAACATACGTGACCACCGGTTACTGCTCTGAATGTGACAACTGGCAACAGAGCCATCCGGACTGGTTATGGTGTGATGATTTTGAAAACGTTTCAGATCTCAATATCAACTATCAGGATGTCAGTACCAACGGCATGTCTGTCACTGCTGACGACGCGTTGGAAGGCAGCCATTCGCTTCGCCAGCATTATACTGTGGGACAGGTTGATGCAGGATGGATAGCACGCATAGATGACAACGGATATCCCGATCATGTTTTCATGCGCTGGTATCACAAGTTCGAAAGCAATTTTGACGGTTTTCCACCGAAGATGGCACGAATTCGATTCCGTCACCACGGCGGTAACTGGAATACCATTTTTGCTGTTCACTGCTGGCTTGAAAACGACGGTCATCTGGCTGCAGATGTGTATGCTGAAAACAGCTCACAGGCGAACAGCAGCGGATGGCTTCCCATTGCAGTTTCACCGTTTACTTTTGCAGAACCGGCATATATAGGCCGCTGGATCTGTTTTGAAATGGAAGTGAAGGTTAATACGGCAGGAAATTCCGACGGCGCTTACCGGTTTTGGGCCGACGATACCCTTATTGTCGAACGGGAGAATGTTGATTTACGGGGGAATACCGATGATAAGATTAATGAGTTCATGCTTGATTGTTACTGGAATGGAGGTTCTCCTGCGGAACAGAACCGCTACTATGACAATCTTGTCATTGCAACCGAAAAAATAGGACTATACTCAGGCATAAACAGTATCACTCCCCCCATTTCCCCCAAAGGACTTCACCACACCCCTGAAATAATGGTACAGACGGCAGGTCCACAAAAAATCGTTTTTTTTCTCGATTCACCTGTGCAGAGCACATTTCTGTCGCTCTTTACTCTCTCGGGTAAAAAGATAACCACACTGTCTTTTATTCAAACAGATAATAACCGCGCCATGGCGATTTTTGACACACCTCCATTCACTTTTGCACAGGGAATCTATATTGCGGTTCTGGAGAGTAACAAACATAAAACACCTTATACCATACTCGTAACCGGTAATACAGTTTCTTTAAACAGGTAGTTATGAAAAACACCTATGCCCTTCTCTCATATATCGTGATATTCACCTGCTTCCTTTCGCGACACCTTCCTGCGAGAGAAATTATTGTTACAACGGTCAATGAACTTCAGAACGCAATCGGCGACCTCGCTTCACACGACACCATTCTTATTGCAAACGGCACCTATTGTATCACTGCGACACTTACAATAAACAACAAACAGGAAAAAATCTCCGATGTTCTTATTAAAGGACAAAGCGGCAACAGAGATTCGGTGATGTTGTGGTGTCCCGGTATGGGTGTTCAAAGCTCTTCAGCACCGCATGTATTTAACATTTACAACATTGAAAACCTGACCATTGCAGATTTAACGGCCGGTAAAACCTACTGGCATCCGGTTACCATCTCAGGACAGTCTGGTGCAGAATCCATCTCCCTGAAAAATCTTCATCTTGTCGATGCCGGTGAACAGTTTATCAAAGTGAATAACCGGGAAGATCCCAAGTGTGACAATGGTATTGTCGACGGCTGTCTTCTGGAATACACCGACTATGCTTTCTGGGCCGGTGATCATTACTACACCCAGGGATTTGACAAAATCGGCGGTGGTGACAACTGGATTGTACGTAACTGTATTATAAAAAACATCCGTCCCCATCCGGAACACGTTGACCATGCGGACGGATGTGGCGCTGCAATAACCTACTGGCAGGGTGGGACAAACAATATCGTTGAAAAAAACCTCCTGGTAAACTGTCGCATGGGCATTCAATTCGGCATCAGTGACAATACCGGCGTTTCAGGCGGTATCATCCGCAATAACATAATCTACCGGGGCGCTGATGAGGTGGGCGGCGACAACGGTATCATGATTAACGATTCACCAGACTGCAAGGTATACAATAATACGGTTATACTCAACGCGACTTTTGATCCCTCGGGTGACGGCAAGGGAAAAGCAATGGAGTACCGCTGGGACGGGAGCATTAATTTACAAATGAAGAACAATCTCTGTGACGGCTTAATCTGGGAACGTACCGCCGGACTGAGCCCCGAAATTGCAGGCAACATTCTTGATGCGCCCCTTTCCTTTTTTAAAGATCCGTCGGCAATCGATCTTCACCTTAAAGCAACAGCGGATGAAGCTGTTGACAAAGGAATATCATTACCGGAGGTAATCGACGATATCGACGGCGATAAGCGACCGGTTAATAACCACTATGATATCGGCGCCGATGAATATACTGAAATTGTGGCAATAAAAAATAATCTACCGGAAGAATGGGTTAGATGCACGCCGATACACTGCTCTTATGACCGGCATAGTATTTTCTCGCTGTACCTCTCCCGGAAAAATCGCATAACCGTTGCGCTTTATACACCGACCGGTAAAAAAGTACTGGAGCACTCACGCCTGTCCGGCCCGGGTTCACATACACTTGCAGTAAACACCATCACAGTTTCATGCGGGATATATTACTGCATAGTGTCAACTAACACCGGCTACCGTACCTCCTATACAATAATCCTTACCCGTTAAAACAGTCTTTACTTTTCTCATTTTTCTCTGGAATGCACCTGGTATAATTATTAGTTTTAAATATAAAATCCAACGAAAGGAAAACCCTGTGAAATCAATTTACTCAATTACACTCTTTATTGCAATTCCCCTTATTATGTCAATATCCACCTATTGTTCCGGAGGTCCGAAAATGAATCTTGATTCTCTGCCAAAGCTGACCGTTACCAGTCCCGCCTTTGAGCAAGACGGGATAATACCGTCCAGGTATACCTGCGACGGCAAGGATATCTCACCTGCTATTTCATGGAGCGGCGCTCCTGAAGGCACAAAAAGCTTTGTCCTCATTTCAGACGACCCTGACGCCCCCATGGGAACCTGGGTACACTGGATTGTCTATAATATTCCAGGGAATGTAACCGAACTTACCGAAGCAGTTGAAAGTCAGGAAGTCCTCGATGACGGTATTATGCAGGGCGTTTCGAGCTGGAAACGTATCGGATACGGCGGTCCCTGCCCCCCTTCAGGAACGCATCGGTACTTTTTCAAGGTCTATGCTCTTGACTGCACCCTTGCAATCAAGCCGAAAGACGCCAACAAGAAAGAGGTGCTGAAAGCGATGAAGGGTCATATTATCGCATATGGAGAACTGATTGGTAATTATAAGCGGCAGTAGTATCACATATTGTCAGCACCTTTTTATTCTCGTTTACTGCCGGCAATAATCGTATCAATAATGCCGGTAAAAATATCATCTACAACACGGGAGGGTTTCCGGAAGAGCGTTTTCAGAAGAGCGCCTGATTTATGCTGTACAACTGCGACAGCTGATGGGAAAAACTCAACGGCAAGTAATCCGGCATACAGGGTGGACCGATTTCCGGTAAATACCTTCTGCAGTATTTTCAACAGCGCAATATGAAACCTGAAATGGAGAAATATAAATGTCGTTTCGAGCCAGGTCCAGAGCCGCAGCCACTGGATGATTGTCTGGTACGACCCCTCGTAAGTAATCCAGGGGACCTGAGGCACTTTGGTACCATAGGTGAAAAAACCATGCAGAATACCGACAAAAAGAAACAACAGCCAGAACCGTTTCAGAGGATAGATTAGTGCATGGAGCGATCCGCGCATGAGCCCCTGCACAAAGAAGGTTATAAACACGGCAGCTACGAGTAATACGCTACGCTGTGTTATAAATACCAGTGCTATACATCCTGCAAGAAAAAATGAAGAGACAAGAATCTGCCAGAAACGGATTCCGTATGTGTCATGCAGAAAAGACGCCTGTTCAACCCGCTGCATTACCGATTTCTCAGCAAGTACCTGCACAAATACCGGGGTAATTGCCCCGACAATACCGCCAAAAACGACCGAGGCAATAAGCATAACGGGAATCTGGTAAAAAAGGTGCGTGTTCTGTGCCATAAGCAGGTAAACTGCAAAAAGCTGGCCCATATTATGAAACACCGCCCCGACAACAGCAATACCGACAGTACCCATAATACGCCGTGTACCCAGAAAAATCCAGAACACCCACATGGCACAACAGGCACACATCGCACCACTGATGCCGAGAGAAAAGGTAAAAAAGGAGAAGCCAAAATAGAAACTCACTATCCAGATGCGAAGCAAGGCATATAACAGTGATTCAATAAAACCGTATCGGATTATCCAGATAAGGGTGATAATATTTGCGAGCCCCGGTTTCAGCCAGGGAAATAGCGGAATACGGGGTATAAAAAACTCCAAAGCATTCAAAGCAATACCAATAAGCAACAGGCTCGTTTTAAACACAATCTCTTTCTGCATAGTGTCGCTATTGAGCAATTGCATCGATTTTCTCTTCTGTCTTTGTAGGTGAACGGATTTCAATAAGAATATGGTTCGGTGCGCAAACAAGCTGCTCGTAAGGCTTATCGATTTCTCCCGATTTCACACAGATTTGTTTCCGGCACGTTGACTTTTGTACAGAAACATGTTCATCCTTGATAAGGATGCTTATCGGTCCTTCACGCCCCGTAACAGTAACCTCCCTATCTTCACCTAACGGATATTCCGCTATGCAGGTATTATCACGATAAATTACCACAGTGGTAGGTTGATGGGATTGAATTATAGGGAATGAAAAGAGTGCGGCACTTATTATTAGTACGATTAAAAGTATATCAAACAGGGTAACGGTTCGGACGGTTACCGGTACATTTCGACTGTCATTATCTGTTGCAGGTGCCATTTAGCTCACATTACATACTATGCAATATTGACGGATTTTTGATTAATCAGTAAAATATATGGTGCCCTGTCACTCGTATGCGTATCAAAATTAAACGTTTCGCTAATAAGAAAACAATACAGTATTGTATGTTAACTAACCGGGTATTTTCAGTAAAAAATATCGCAATGCAAAAAAAATGACAAAAATGACAATTGGCATAAAATTTGCTTTTAAACCTGATGGGAAATATTTTTATTCAAAACAGGAGTTTTAGTATGCCGATGTATGAATATACCTGCAAAGAATGCAATGAGGAGTTTGAAGAGCTCGTTTCGCTTTCCGAAAAAGAGAATCCTCCCTGCCCCCGGTGCAATTCCAAGAATACAGAGAAGAAAATGTCTTTATTTGGTGGAATCGACGACTCGGGTAGTGGCAGCTCATGTACGCCCAGCGGATTTTCCTGAGCGACATAATGAACCGGTCGGTTCTAATAAAAAGAGATAGTGGATAGTTGATTTAGGATATTGGCAAATAATAGACAAAATGTTTGCTTTTTAATTTGAATTTTGCACTTCGAAATTTGCATTTATAATCAACAATACATCCCGCATAACCATCGCTCGCACTCCGTTGCTGCCATACACCCGGTACCTGCGGCGCTCACCGCCTGGCGATATTTAGGATCCTGAACATCACCGGCAGCAAAGATACCGTCAACGGAAGTCATCTGGGAATGTGGTTGTGTAACCAGGTAACCGCTTTCATCGGTTTCAAGCTGTCCTTCAAGAAACCCGGTATTGGGGGTATGACCTATGGCTTCAAATGCACCGGCTACTGTAAGCTCACTCAATTCACCTGTTTTAGTATCTTTTAGTTTTAGTGCAGTAAGGATTTTATCACCGATAAACTCCTCAACCACTTTATTCCACAGGATTTCAATCTTGGGATGCTCCATGGCCCGCTTTTGTAGTATTTTACTGGCGCGTAATTCATCACGCCGGTGAATAATATATACCTTGCTGCCGAAATTGGTCAGATGTCCGGCCTCTTCAACGGCTGAATCACCGCCACCGATAACGGCCAGTTCTTTATCGCGAAATATTGGCAGCGCACCGTCACATACTGCGCATGCAGAGATTCCTCTACTCCAGAATTTTTTTTCCGATTCGAGCGGCAGCCGCCTGGCCGTAGCGCCGGTCGCAACAATCAGCGAAAGTGCCTGCAGCTCGTTTCCACTCATGGAGACCACAGTAAAAAGAGGCTTACCGTTTTCAGTACCGATTTTTATTGCAGTAACATCTTCCATAATAAAGCGTGTTCCCACTCTTTCAGCCTGCTGACGAATATTTGCCATCAATTCCTGTCCGCCTATCCCGTTGGGAAATCCCGGGAAATTTTCAACGATACCGGTGGTCATAAGCTGGCCGCCGGGCATACCGCCTGCCTGGAACCCTTCAATAAGCAACGGTGAAAGATTGGCGCGCGCCGTATAGATTGCAGATGTCAACCCTGCAGGGCCGGAACCGATAATAATAACATTTTCTGGCATAGTATTACTCCGTTTTTCCCATGATATTAAACATAATCTTAAAAAAGAATACCGGTCGTACCGTATGGAATATGTAATATAAAAAATTTTTTCGCAATACACTATTATTCTTCATTATTTTTCATTGCTCTCGAATTATACAATATGAGAAATAATAGGTATTTATCTACTGAACCTTTACACAAATCCTTTACAATGTCACTAACTCTGATAAAATTAATGTATATTAATTTCATTAATCACCAACTATACTTTACCATTTTAATCAAAAAGGGTGCATATTTATGACAGGTAAAAGCATTATCAGGTTTCTATGGTTTCTTTTTATCTTCGCTGTTTTCTTTCCAAATCCCTCATGTTCCTCTAATCCCAAGCCGGCGGAGAAAAAACAACCGCCACCGGTAAAAAAGAAAGCCGACGCAGTTATTGCCATTGAAAGTGAGGAGCACTTTCAGAAGGTAATAGATTCTTCCGGGGACCGGCTGCTTATTTTTGATCTCTATGCGGACTGGTGCATGCCCTGCAAGATTCTCTCCCCTACCCTTGAAGAACTGGCTCAGGAGAACCGTGACAAAGCCACCTTCTACAAAGTAAACATTGATAAACACAGACGCATTGCCGCCATGTTTGGTGTTTCGGGAATTCCATTTGTCGTATTCGTAAAGAATCAGAAAGGAGTACATGCATTAACCGGGGTTATGCCCAAAGGAGCCTATCAGCGTGCCATCAATCAATTCGCCGACATCGACACCTCCGAAGCACTTTCCGACACTCCGGACGGCGATATTATTGACGGTGAGCGTGTTATCAGCCTCACCACGGCAACGACTCTTGGTAATATCTATGTGTATCGCGGCGACGTGGTAAAACTTATTATCGGAAAAGTGGATTTCCCCTACTCGATCCATATACCGGAATTTGATATATCACAGGCGGGTGAAGTGGGCAAGGATCTTACCGTGACGTTCAAGGCCAAAGATATCGGGGTATTCCCCATTTTCTGCAACGGTAAATGCCCGGCCGGTGACGGCACCAAATTCGGGCAGATCGTTGTTATGCAGTACAAATCCTCGGGCAAAGCAAATTTCACTGAATTGAAAACGGCGGAGGCAAAAAAAATCATTGAAAAATCGAAGCCGCTTGTGCTCGATGTCCGTACCCCAAACGAATTCCACCGCGGTCGTCTGGAAAATGCGAAACTGATTCCGGTGCAGCAACTGGCGAGCCGCCTGAATGAAATCACCGATTACAAAAATAAAGATGTACTCATCTACTGCCGTTCCGGCAACCGCAGCACAGTAGCAGCTCAGATTCTTATCAACAACGGCTTTAAAAAGCTTTACAATATGCGTTACGGTATTATAGACTGGGAGAAAAAAGGATTTCCCGTAGTGAAATAATACCATTCCCAACTTTTTATCGTTTATTCCATTTTATCCCGAACCTTTTCTTCAACCTTCTTCTTTGCCGTATCACGGTATGTATCGATAGCTTTCTTGTCAACAATCCCGACTTTTACTACAACCATTGCCGTCAGCACAGCCAGCATAATCAGCATGACAATCGCCTTGAGCGTTTTCTTTACCAGCATAATGATAAACACAATAATAAAGAGTATCGCAACAACGGCAATTGCCGGATAGGAAAAGAGTATGGGCGGCAGAGAATCCATAGGTATATCCTTTTGAAAAATTAGATTTATGATTTCAGATTTATTAAAAAATAGATTCAGTATTTATTGAAACGCATTACCTGCTCCAATTACCGTTCCGGTAATTTTTCCGTCAGATTCTAATTTTATGTGCCAGTACCAGTGCGGCGGCGAAGGGTGACCAGATCAGTACTGTACGGATAAAAAATCGCATTCCTTTTACCGCTATACCATCAAGAAATATCGCTCCAATCAGCTCAAAAAGTATAAAGGCGATTACCCCTTTCACCAACAGATTACCCATTATCAATACAGGTACCTGCACCATGGTGCTCTTTATTCCATTGTTTTCTATCTTTTTAAAGAAAGACAATGCGCGCAGAAGATTAATACAGGCACAGACACCGCAGCCGAATACCAGAATCAACCCCGCCGCTGTAACATTCACCGGGCTGTCCGAGGTGACATTGAGAAACGGTATCTCCTTCAACTGGAAAACAACGGTTCTGCCGGTGGCTAAAAACAGAAGCAACAGCGTTACTGCCGCGGTATTAAACCATTTCTGTGCAGTGCGAATCTGATCAAGACAAAAACCAGTTATCATTTCCTCATTATTCACCGGGATTTCCTTTCTGTGAGAGGAGTATCTCTCCATATTCTCTCGTTATTTTCTCACGATGACGTTCATCCGTCAGTACCGCAAGTGCATTCTTATATATCACTTCCGCCCGTTTCCTGTCCTGCAGATTCACCACTGCAATATCAATCATTGCGCTATAGGCGGTGACTTCCTTCGGAAACTGCGCTGCAATCTTCCCATACTCGGCATATGCCTCTTCATAGAGCCACCTTCTTGCGTTTCGCTTTTGCCGTGCTGTACCGTGGCTGCCGCCCGCCGGTCGGGTCCTGGTGATGAAACAATACCCGTGACGGCACCACCAATGTGTCAGCAATCGGTTTTCCAACAGCAACCGCTCCGTCGATGAGGCACAGTACGCCACCTATCATATTAAAGAGCAAACTCCTTTCCTGAATCGCATTACCGGCAAAAATCCAGGCAAGTATAAAACAGGACAGCGTAATGATTATCCTGCATGAAAGTACTGTTATACTGTCTTTACCAAACGACATAGGAAATAAAAGTTGATAAAATTACTGGATATCGGAATGATTATAATATAAACATGGGATTGAAGAAGAGAAACTGATATATCCTGCGAGGATACGAATTACCTTTTTACGGCATAGTTCTACCTCCCATGATACAAATAGAAAGACACTAATTCATACCATGTAATATAGAACACAATAAACCACTTTACCGTTTCGTATATCTGCTATTCTCCGCCGTTTTTCTTATTGAACTCGGTACTATAAGATTCCAGCACTAACTTTTTCTGTTTGTTACGATTAATATCCGGTAATAATTCTCTATCGGGCTCAATAATTTCAGTGAGACTACCTGCCGACATAGAGCTTCCGTAACATCTCACCTTCCCTGCACACGATACGAACCAGGTACATGCCTGAATTAACATCCTGCAGAGGAATTCTCAGGTTCATTTGATTCTGATTATCTCGCTGATATACCAATTTCCCGTTTAGTGCATACATCTCAACAGCAACGGCATCCGTTACACCGGACAACTCAATTGACAGGATATCTTTCCCGGTACTGAGGTATATCTTCGGCATCTCAGGTAATACACCTTCTTCGTCCACTTCAGTCTGTTCTTTCCGCCAGATAAGTCTGATACAGTGGTTATTGCAGTCACATACGTATATTGAATCCAGATCCGCATCAGCATAGATGCCGCGTGGCTGGTCAAATTGCGCAATAGAATCGGCACCGTCTTTATAGCCGGTGTTCCCTGTCCCGGCAAGGGTGGTAACCTCTCCGTCTGCAACCAACCGTATTCTGTGATTGAAAAGGTCTGCAACCAGAAATGTCTCCTGATCGACCACATACAGCTTTGTAAGTGTATTAAACCGGGCACTGGTTACATCACCGTCTTTATAACCGCCGGCATCCTGACCGTTGGAACCGCTTCCCGCAATAGTTGTGACATTGCGGTCGGCATCAACCTTGCGGATTCTGTGGGTATAGGCATCAGCCACATACACGTTACCTGCAGAGTCGAGCCGTATACCGCAGGGGGTTTGGAACCGTGCATCGTCGCCCTGGGCATCGAAAAAACCACCTGCGTTCAGTCCGGTACTACCGCCGCCGGCATAGGTAGAGACCTGGTTGGTATTCAGGTCAATTTTCCGTACCCGGTGATTCCAACTGTCGCCGACATAGATACAATTTTGCGTATTGTCGATATCAACTCCGCGTGGTGAATAGAATTTAGCGGAACTCGCAGCGCCGTCCTGGTAGCCGGTACCACCCCCGCCGGCAACGGTTGACACGCTTCCCGAAGTCGATATTTTCCGAATCGAATTACTGCCGAAATCGCCGATATATATGGTGCCGTCATCGGCGACACACACACCGAAAGGCTGATTTAACTGTGCAACCGCTACCGGTCCGTCGCGATGCCCGGCAACACCGGTACCGGCTATAGTAGTAACAACACCCTCCGGGGTAATTTTCCTGACCTTATTATTTCCCCACTCCGTTACATAAAAGATACCGTCTTTGTCACGGAACAGCCCGACAGGTTTATTCAATCGTGCTTCAGTCAGGGTTCCGTCGTTTGAACCGGCGGTGCCGTTACCGACCCAGGTTGTAACCGTATATGGACCGGCATGCACTACAAACACAGCTATACTTGTTAAAAGGATAAAATATTTCATAACAGATTGCCCCCTCACTTGAATTAATAGTGTGATTAAAACATCTCTCTGTGAAATAATTTTTGCCCCGAGAAAATAAAATAGCACATGTAAAACATAATTTCATAAAAAAATCTTTTTTTTGTCCGCATCAGAACATTATTATGTAAATTAGTAATGGCATTAAAGAAATGAACGATGGTTTTCAGGATCATGGTTCCTAGTTTCAGGACTCCTGATCTCGTCGTAAAGTAACATCGCCTTTTACACACCCCGGTGTTGACAAAAGGGAGTCAGCTGCCTGTGTGTTATTTGTATCATTATTCCTGCAGGATACAGTTTCGTAAACTAATTTTAAATCTGTTTCAGGATATAGTGTCTCTGTTTCATTAAGAAAAACACAAAGTAACCCAACTGTTTTATTTGCTCTTGGTGTTGATAAGGAATGAAGACGAACCCTTAGTATTTTCTCTTTATAATCAGGGAGGATATCCGCATCACTTTGAATAATCTCCTTAACCAACATTCTCCCTTCATCTTCTGCTCGTGCATAGTGATCATGTATACAATTTACCACAGCGCTTTCCGCTCGATAGGCAATCATTCGCAACACATTCATAAACAACGTACTCTCTGTTTTCAGCTTATTATACTGACAACCCGGTTCCATGTCTGCTATTGTAATATGCGAGTCGAGCGTTTTTCTTTGATCAAGGCAGCCCTGAATATCATCTTCTACCTAAATTGAGCGATTCTGCCTCTTAAAATAAAAGTTTAAAAATTTATACATA
>CAZIYW010000146.1:0-11252 GCA_964543525.1 uncultured Fibrobacterota bacterium
ACACACACCACTTGGTAAACGGCGGCGCTTCGTGGTATCCGCGCTGATCCTGAATAGGGTAGAGATTGTCCTGTCCGTTCCTGCCGGTAATGACATAGTATTCGAGCTCACCCAGCGCCTGCATGGCGTAGCCCGTTTCCTTTTTAAAGCTGTCGTGCGCCTTGCGAAGAATATGTTCCGGGGCGCTTTCCAGGGGATTCCCCTGATAGTCATAAAATGAACAGAGTATATCAAGAGTCGGTATCTCCTCAAACGGATTAACAAATGCTGTTTTATACCGTGGTATTACATATAAATCGGAGGCGCCTGCATCAACGTACGAAAACAGGCTGGAACCGTCGACACGCTCACCAATGGAAAGAATTTCTTCCAGGTGTGTTTTGCTGTTAATGGAAAAATTGAGCTGTTTCAGTTTGCCGTCCTCGGCAACGTAACGGAAATTAAGCATCCGGATGTCATTGCCCTTAATAAACGACATAATATCATCCCGGGTAAATTCTGTCGTGGGTTTTTTTAAATATTGAACCAATTTGTTTGAGTGTAACAGGACATCCTGATCGTTCATGGTAATGCTCCCTGGTTTAAAATGATAAAAGTTACGTAGTAAGTATTTTTTCAGCACGTTCCTTGTCAACGTCCATTACAAAGTGAATTCCGCTGACCTCGGCAGCCTCTTTCGTTAACGCCGCCAGATCGTCGCGTGCGACGTGTTCAAGTGAAAATTTTCTGCTGCCCGCCATAATCTGGCTGAGTCCCTGTGCGAGACGTTCGTAATAGGTATAGAGCCCTAACGCGCCGCAGGGCAGGGTATTAAAGGTCTTTGCACCGAGTTCTTTTTGCAGGTGGCTTGCCGTTATAAACACCTCTTCCTTCATGCTGCCGAACCGCTCCACATACACCGGCAACTGGTGTGCTTCAATTGCCGCGCCAATTGTTTTGCCTACCATTGCCGCGGCAATAGGTGCCCTGGCCATACCAACCATTTTTACAAAAGGGGCACCGAGCGCAAGTCCCTTGAAAATGTTGTCTTCAAAGGAACCCCCCCCGGCCACCGCCAGCGCCGGCACATATTCTCCTTTGTCAGACAGCGTCTTTGCATAGCGATACAGTAACGAATGAAGCTCTACCGGCGGGACACCCCACTCGTTCATCATTCGCCACGGACTCATTCCCGTACCGCCACCGGCACCGTCAACGGTAAGCAGATCAAGCCGGTACTTTGAGACGAACTTGACTGCACGGGCAAGATCGGCCGGCCGATACGCGCCTGTTTTCAGGAAGATGTATTTCGCTCCTGCCGCACGAAGCTGCTCAACCCGCTCGGCAAATCCCTCTTCACTGACCATACCGACACGGGAATGACGCTCGAATTCCTTGAATGCTCCTTTCTGAAAAGCCGCAATAACATCCGGGTCCGTCGGGTCGGGTAAAACGATATATCCACGCTTGTACAGCATCTGGGCTTTTTCAAGGTCCTTGATTTTTACCTCGCCGCCGATATCTTTTGCACCCTGTCCCCATTTAAGCTCTACGCACTCAACACCTAACTTCTCTATAGCATATTCGTGCACCTGCAGTCTGGTGTCCTCAATATTTGATTGCAGTATAATAGCGCCGTACCCGTCACGCTGGAACTCACGGTACAATGCGACCCTTCGCTTGAGATCCACCGTGTCAACGACACGACCATTCTTGACAACGGCTTCCGAATCCATGCCCGCCACATTTTCACCGATAGTAAGCCCCGTTCCGGCAAGTGCCGAACCGGCGGCAAGCCCCTCCCAGTTGTTTTTTGCAATATTCGTCGACCCGATCCCCGGGATAAGCCACGGATACCGGAATTTAATACCCTTATCATGGCCAAAAGTTACTTCAAGGTTAACATTTGGAAATATCGCTTTGTCGCTGTCTGCTTCTATCCCCGATGCGCCGACCGCCGTTCCCATAATATTGAAATGAGAATAATCGATTGGGTACTGTTTTTCCGCTGCGGTGGTAATGACGCCGAACGGTTGCGGATAGATAACTTCATGCCCCCGATAGGCAGACTTGCCGATTTCACACATGCCGATGCAGCCGTCAACACAGGTGACACACATACCCGAATTGGGCGTTACGGATGTATCCGTCCTGTTTTTGGTGAGCGTTGCCGCAGAGGCGTTTATTCGCGAGAAGCCCATTTGTAAATCCTCCTTCTTACGTGTTCCGCTGTTTGTCTATTTCACAAGCAACACATGGATTCATGTAACACATCGTGTCGTTGAACTGTTCCTTTTCGATACACGGCGGCTGTAAATTTTCGCACCCGCCGCACACTGCTTTTTCCGGCTCGGTATAGGTGCATCGGAGCTGGCAGGCCGGGCAGACATACATGCAGCCGCCGCACAGCCGGCAAACGTCCGACCTGGTACCGAAAGGGGTGCCGATAGACCGATCTTCACCCCGACCCCGAAAGCCGATTGCTTTTGCCATCATCTGCTCTTCACACATGCGCACGCACAGGCCGCATAATATGCAGTCTTCATATTCCTGCTTGAAACGTTGCCGGCGGATTCCGTGGGCCGCAGCAATATCCTGGATGGTCTTCGACTGGGGACAGGTTGCCAGGAGCAGTTCAATGGTCATTCGACGGGAACGAAGCGCCCGTTCGGAAGCGGTCCTGACTCGAAGCCCCTCTTCAGCAGGATAGGTGCACGATGAAACCAGCTTCGCTCCGGGACCTTCCCCTATTTCAACAACACACAGCCTGCAGGCCCCGTATGGTGAAAGCCCTTCTTTATGACAGAGCGTCGGTATCGGAAATCCCAGATGATTCGCCGCTTCCAGCACCGTTGTACCTTCCTCGACTGAAACACTCAGGCCGTTGATAAAAAGGGTAATCATACACCACCTCCTTCCGCAAGACGGTGTCCTTCGTTTTGAGTGAATTCCAGATCGCACCGAAGGCACCTGCCGGCTTCCCGGCGTGCCTCAAATTCCGAAATAACACCTTCAACTTCAGCAAAGGAGTTCGTGCGCTTTTTCAGCGACAGCAGCGGTACGCCTGCTCTCGGCAGAGGCTCCTGTTCGCCGTCCTGCTCACCGCGGCGCTCAAGATAACAGTCCGGGAGATGAATTTCAGGTTCCTTCAGCAGTGGTTCATTATTCAGGTAGCGTGGTATAACGGCGGCTGCTCTTTTACCCAGCGCAATTGCCTCGATTACCGTATTCGGACCGGTAACCGCATCACCTCCCGCAAATACGCCTTCGATAGAGGTCATAAGGGTGTCAAGATCCACCGTAATTGTTCCGTTTTTATTGACAGACAGTCGCCTGTCTCCCGACAGCTTCGCCGTATCAGGCTGCTCACCGACAGCAACAATCAAAGTGTCAAGATCATACCGTTGTTCGGTACCGTTAATAATTGTCGGTCTTTTCCTGCCGTATTCATCAGTTTCTCCCGGTTTGTTGGACAGGCATTCAATGCCGATAAGTCTGTTTCCCTTTGTAATAATTTGTTTGGGGGTGACAAGGGGTATGATAGCAATTCCTTCTTCTTTGGCGGCGTCTATCTCTTCCCGGTAGGCCGGCATCTCTTTTTCCGTTCTGCGATAATAGACCGTGACCCCGGTAACCTTCTTAAATCGCAGAGCTGTCCGCGCAGCATCGATTGCCGAATTCCCGCCGCCGATTATACCGACGTTCCCTTGAGCAATTGTTTTCCCGTAAAGGTTATATGCTTTAAGAAATTCCATTGCCGTGTATACGCCTTTGGCGTCTTCGCCTTTTATTCCCAGTTTCAGGCTTTTATGCGCGCCGATTGCTGCAAAAACCGCACGATACCCGTTATTTAAAAGCGCCTCTAATGAAGGTTTTGTATTGGTCCGCAGCGATATACCGTGACTGAGAATGTATTCAATTTCTTGTTCAATACAGTCACGGGGAAGCCTGTACGGCGGGATAGCGCACACCAGCATGCCGCCCGGTTTCTTCTCCGCCTCAAAGACCGTCACAGCATACCCGTCCTTTGCGAGAAAGTAAGCGGCGGTCAATCCTGCAGGCCCTGCGCCGATTATCGCAATTTTCGGTGCCGTTTTATGCGCCGTTATTACACCGGGGGATCGGTGCCGTTCCCGGCTCACCCTGTCGGCAACAAATCTTTTCAGCATTCGTATCGCCACCGGGTCGCTTCCGGTTGTGCCAAGCTTGCATTGTGTCTCGCACGGATGGTTGCATACTCGTGCACACACCGATGGAAAGGGATTGTTTTCACCGATAACCCTGTACGCCTCATCATATTCTCCCCGCTGGATATGGGCGACGTACCGCCAAACGTCAGTACCGACGGGACAGGCGTTCCGGCAGGGGGCACCGACAATCTGTTTACACACACCGGCACGGCAGTACTTCTTTTCAATATGCTGTAAATATTCGTCGCGGAAATATCTGACGGTTGACAGTACCGGGTTGGAAGCGGTGTTTCCCAGCCCGCACATGGTCGAGTCTTTGACGACGACGGCGAGTTCTTCGAGAAGCGCCAGATCATTCAGTGTACCCTTTCCCTCGCTGATGTCGTTGAGTATCTCATACATGCGCTGGGTACCTTTGCGGCAGGTAAAGCATTTGCCGCAGGATTCACTCTTAAGAAACGACATATAATACTTTGCGATATCGATCATGCAGGTGTTTTCATCCATGACAATCATACCGCCGGAACCCATGATGGAACCGGCCTGTGCAAGACTGTCATAGTCAACAGGCAGATTGAATAGTTTCCTCGGTATACTGCCGCCTGAAGGGCCTCCCGTTTGCACGGCTTTGATTCCGGCGCCACTTCCGGAACCGCCGCCTATATCATACACAATGGTACTGAGCGGTGTTCCCATGGGCACTTCAACAAGGCCGGTATACTTTACTTTGCCGACAAGGCTTAAAATTTTTGTTCCTGCATTATTTGGAGTGCCGGTAGTTGCATATTTCGCGGCACCCTGTTCAAATATCACGGGGATATTGGCCCATGTTTCCACATTGTTAATGGCCGTCGGCTTGCCGTATATGCCTTTCTGTGCAGGAAAAGGCGGCCGCTGGCGCGGTTCGCCCATTTTCCCTTCTATCGATTGGATAAGTGCGGTTTCTTCGCCGCACACAAATGCACCGGCGCCGCGAACGATATTCAGGTTGAATGAAAATTCTGTTCCCAGGATAGTATCTCCCAGAAGGCCGAATTCCCGCAGTTGCCGCAATGCAACAGTAACATGTTTAATTGCAAGTGGATATTCATCCCGTATATACAGAATTCCTTCGGTCGCGCCGGTCGCGAATCCGCCAATCAACATGCCCTCTATGATACTGTGCGGATTTCCTTCGAGTAAACTCCGATCCATATACGCACCGGGATCGCCTTCATCGGCATTACACACAAGAAACTTACCGCGATTGCCGGGTCGGTTTGCCAGCAATTCCCATTTCACGCCGGTAGGGAATCCCGCGCCGCCGCGCCCGCGAAGCCCCGAGTTCTTTACTTCTTCTATCACCCGCTGCGGTGTCATCGACGAAAGAGCCTTAACAAAGGCTGAATAGCCACCCGCCTGGATATATTGACAAATACGTATTGGGTCGAATTGCTCGCTGCGGGAAAGTATCGTCCGGGTTTGCCCGTTGAAAAAGGGAATGTCGCTTTGTTTGGCAACCGGGAGATTCGTGTCGGGGTCTCTGAATAAATGCTCCTCATACACATCCTGTGTAATAGTTGCATCGATAATATGAGGCACATCGGATATGGTGACTTTCGGATAAAAAATGTCAGCAGGCTTAATGAGCAGGGACGGCTCCATTTCGCAGAAACCATGGCAGCCGGTTATGCGTAATTGAATCTTTTCACTCAAATCTCTACCGACAATCTCCCGCTTTATTACCCGTATCAGGTCATTGGCACCGCTTGCCTGACCACAGGTCCCGGCGGGAATAACAATGGTAGGAATTGTTTCATCGACCGTGTCACACAGTTCCTTCTGTAAATTTTCAAATGCGGTAATTGATGTAATCTTTTCCATGGGTTACAACATTCTTTTCCCGAAAGTGTCTATGTTTTCAACCTCATTCATTCCGGCTCCGCTTCGCGATTGCGGCAGCCGCTTATTCATTATGTTCAAACGAATTGTTGTTAACTTCAAGCATGTGTCCTCTGCACCCGCTGCGGGAGCAGACCTGAACCATGTTCCCGCCGTGGACCAGCATGGCAACCATCGGCGCGCCGCATTCGGGGCAAATTGCAGTGTCGGTAAGCGCCCCGTGGCAGAACGGGCAGAAACAGTTGACCACGGTGCCCTCGGGAATGTCATACTCAGACTCTTTGTTATAGCTCCCGTACATGGATGAGAGTCGCAGCCAGCCGTGTTTGCGCCCGAATGAAACCGTTACTTTCACCGATGCGTGTTCATCAATGGGGTGGTTCGGATCCATCAGGCTGTGGTTGCAACGGGGACATCGCAGCTCGAGAGGAAAAACCCGCGTGTCATGTAATACATCTATATTGTTCAGTCCTTCACGGGCCGTTTTTATTAACTTTTGCACCATTGATTTGTTTACCCGGGAGAAATAATGACCGTCAATAACGACAATAGGGCCCAGCGCACAGGAGCCAAGACAATTGATTGTTTCCAGGGTAAATTCATTATCCGGCGTTGTTTCACCGACCGCGATATTCAGCGTTCCTTTAAATTCCTCAACGATTTCGGGAGAATTACGAACATGGCATGCTGTGCCGAGACAAACGGTTACAAGATGTTTGCCTCTGGGTTTCAATCTGAATGCTTTATAAAACGTGGCGACGCCGTAAATGTCAACGAGTGACTTGCCGGTTGTTTCAGCAACTTCCTCAACCAGGTTCCGGGGTAAATAACCGTATTTTCCCTGGATTTCCTCGAGTATAGAAATTAATCCTCCCGGTTTTTTATCATATTTTCGTGTTATTTCAGCAATTTGTTCTGAATCCATCCGTTACCCCTTTTACCTGTTCTAAGCTCATATTTGAATGAGGCATTTATCGATACTCTTCGCAATGCCATATACCGCCCTCCAATTTTGGTATTTTACAGGTATACCGGTTTTCACAATTGACACATAATCCTTTCAGTGTGCTGTCCTCCTTCTGTTTATCCTCGCTTTGCTGTTTGCTCATTTTAACGGATGAGCTTTCCGATTTTTTCGGAGCGACCTCAAATTCCTCGCAATAATAGATGTATCGATCAGAGTTTTTTCTATACGAACAGTTTGATGCATGCATGCAGTTGGAACATATGCCCTTATATTCACTCATATTAGTTCTCCTTTACAATATGATTGAATATGAATACCGGTCTTCGGTCGTCGTATCAAAATGGATGAACTGTATCTGCAATTTATATGCCGATTGGTATTCTTTCGTGTGAATCCCGGCCCGTGGGGTGTTAGTAAAGAAAATCAAAGAAAAAGGGGTAAAAAGAGTATCGGAAATCAGGAACCGTTGGAGTCGCTGGAGAAAAAAACGGTAGATTTTTTACCGGTGGTATTATTTTTACCACTTAGGCGGTGTCGGTATCAGAGGTTTTATCTATGGTTTTTATCTTGTCTCGTAATGTTGCACGGGCAATATCGAGAATTTTTGCCGCCCGGGTTTTATTCCCTCCGACACTTGCAAGAACATTCTGGATATAATCAGACTCTGCTTCTGCCAATGTCCTTGTCAAATCAGGCTTACGGGGAACAGAAAAGCGCATCAGAGAGGGAAGGTCGGTAACATCAATGACATTCCCTTCAGTCATAACCACTAATCGTTTGACAACATTTTCAAGTTCACGAACGTTTCCGGGCCAATGATAGCTTTTCAGCGCTTCAAGAGCCTTGTCGGTAAATTCAAAAGGCTTTCTGTCATTTTCTTTCGTGAATTTGCTCGTGAAATAGTGGACTAGTAAAATGATATCATTCCCCCGTTCGCGCAGGGGGGGGAGGTCTATCGTAATAACATTAAGTCGAAAATACAGGTCCTCGCGAAAGAGGCCTTTTTTTATCATGAGTTGTAAATCTTTGTTGGTGGATGCGATAATCCGGACATTAATTTTTCTCCCGCGACTCGATCCGATCATATATACTTCTTTGTCCTGGAGAACGCGGAGAAGCTTTACCTGCATGGTTAAACTTGTTTCGCTTATCTCATCCAGAAAAATAGTGCCGCCCTCAGCAGTCTGGAAAAACCCGGCACGTGATTCTGCGGCACCGGTGAATGCACCTTTTACATAGCCGAACAATTCGCTTTCAAGAAGACTCTCCGGAATACCACCGCAATTTATCGGTACAAACGATGCGGAGGAAGAGCGGGGATTATTATAATGAATAGCCCGCGCCACCAGTTCTTTACCGGTACCGCTTTCTCCTGAAATCAAAACGGTCTCCGACGTAGAAGCGGCTTTTGTAATTGCACTAAAAATATTTTTCATTGTCTTTGACTCTGCAATAAGCCCGTGTGGGGTGTGCGGGGTCTGGAGTGTTGAATAATTTCCGAGTTTTAGGATACGTAATTTGTCAAGAGCACGAGTAACTGCCGAAAAAAGTTCCTTGTCGGTAAAGGGCTTTGCCAGGTACTCTCTGGCGCCGGTATTTATCGCCTTAACGGCGCCTTCAATAGAGGGGTACCCCGTTATCATAATGACTTCAATCTCTTTAAAATTTTCCCTGATATATCGCACCAAATCAAGCCCGTCAACCTTGGGCATACGATAATCCGTTATTACCAGATCGATATGGTTCGCTTCCAACAGCGCCAGTGCATCATAAACACTTAAAGCGGTAAACACCCGATACCCTTTCGATTCCAGTCGTCGTTTCAGGATTCTGCAGGTAGCGGCGATATCATCCGTAACTAAAATTGATTCTTTTTCATTTGATGAAGACATCAGCAGTACCCTTCGTAGTGGGTGTCATGTTTTTTACCGGAAAACTTACTTCGAATACGGATCCTTTGCCTTCAGTGCTGTCAACTTCAATTTTGCCTCCGTGCGAAGCTATAATGCCATGGATAACCGGAAGACCGAGACCGGTTCCCTGATCAATATCTTTCGTGGTGAAAAATGGTACAAATATCTGCTTGATAATTTCTTTACTCATACCGATACCGGTATCTTTTACCGTGAGCTTCACATTATCCCCGTCCGAGGATGTTTCTATTGTCAAGGTTCCACCATCCGGCATTGCCTGAATGGCATTTACCACCAGATTAACCAGTACCTGGTTCAACTGTGACGGGTCTGCCGTGATTTCCGGAATAGCGGGTGAAAGCGCCTGTATCAGCTCAATCCCGCTTTTAGAGCAGCGGCTTTCGAGTATATATAACCCGTCTTCAATTACCTGATTAATATTAACCTTGATCTTCTGAGGAGGGACCTGGCGGGCAAAAAGCAGCAGTTTTTTAATTATTTCTCGCGCGTGAAGCGAATGTGCTATTATTTCTTTAATATCCTCTTCAAATTGTGTCGGTATTTCAGGAGCCTGCTCCATCAGTTGTCCAAGACCAAGTATATTATTGAGGGGCTCGTTCAATTCATGTGCAATTCCTGAAGAGAGCTGTCCGATAGTCGCAAGTCGATCTGCATGGATAAGCTGCTCCTGCAATTTCATTCTTTCAGCATCAGCTTCCTGATGTTCAAGAGTCAACGCTACCTGTCTGGCGATAGCATCGATTAAACTATGCTCTTCCTTTAAAAACAACTCCCCGGAATGCCTTGTCATTTTTTTGTATAGATAACTTCTACGACACCTCTCTTCTTACTGTCACACATAATGTTTGACGTGAGTTTGTGATAGGCCTTTTTAAAATCCGCAGTCGCATATATGGTATCATCAATACTAATTCGTCCAACCGTTATCTCAGGGTATTGCCAGGCAGGTGGGATGCGATCGACAATGCCCTGGAAAAGCTCATCATTTGAACTGTGATCTTTCATTATATGCTGCATGATACCGTAGAGACAGGTCAACTCCTTGATACGTTCCTGCAGTGATAATTCAGTATTTTGTTGCGCCTGTATAGAATCAATCGGTCCGGCGTCCCCTGAGTAAGGGGAAAGTGATTGCGTATTTATCGTCCCGGAGCGGTTTCCCTCCTGAAACCTTTTACCCTTTTTCTCCTCTTTCATGCTGCCCGTATCCTTTTACCCGTTCTGAATTGTAACCGAAGTTAAAAATACGATAAGTACAGATGATATGCTGCAAAACGGCAGGCTATTTTTTTAGTAGCGTACAATTATGGTAGTATGGCTGATTTGTTAAATGTATATTTTGCCGCCGTCACTACTATTGGTCAGAGAAAAAAGCCTGAGCAAAAAAAGCGGCGAAGGAAAGTCAATGGTTACCGGTCGTTATAAAAACGGCGTTGAGGTAAAAATAGAATATAAATACCCTGTATCGCAGGAAATTTTTCATTTTAGAGAATCCGCATTAGGCGAACAAGGTCAGTTTTACTATTCAAGGGATATCGATTATGAAACATCTCATTACGGCATCCGCGGTGTGTATACCCCTGGAAACAATTATTTTATCATTGACCACCTGCCTCAAACAGGTCTTCCTGCAACTATAAGTCTTGCTACGAGCTGGAATATGCCGAAAAATAGTAAACAATTATGGGGTGCCGGATGGCAGCAGTTTGTGTTTGAGGGGACAACGCCGGACCCATTTACTTCAACATATCGTGCGAGAAGTAGAATTCAACTTGCTGTTGCTGGGTCTACAGGAGTAGAGACCATTAGAAGAGCTTTTCAATTAAGACACTCAAATAAAGATACATTGGCCACCCTTCATGTAACTTTCGAAAATGGTTTTACTGAACATCAACTCATGGCTGCTCAATTAAGAACATGTGATGCGGGTACTACATTACCGGGTATAACATCGCAGGGACAAAATGATTCCCTTATCACAAATGGTCTTATCTGGAGTCTCGAATTCTCTGACAATTCAAGGGAACTTCTCGTGTATAATCCAGATAACACCACTCAAACCATTGAAGGTATAACAAGTGATGCAACTGTCTGGATATTGAGGGCTGACAATTCGGGAAACTGGACAGATGCGAGGCTGTTTCATGCTTCGGTTGCGCCGACTTTTTCACCGCCTTTACCGACGCCGACTGTAACATTTACAGGTGGAACGGCCGGGTTGGAGGTTCAATATGATGCGGTTTTTTAAAATATTAATGACTTTTATAATCATAATTGTTATAAATTGCACCTTTGATTTTG
>CAZIYW010000147.1:0-11194 GCA_964543525.1 uncultured Fibrobacterota bacterium
TCATCTTCACCAGTCCCCGTGGTGACGCAATCCAGACGGTGTCCTCCTGCATTGCTATGTTGCTTATGGAAAGCTTGCTGGTATAATTTTCAAACTCAACACCCAAAATTATGCCGGTAAGGCCAACGATTAATAATTGAGTAATTTTGTTTTTCTCCATTGCATTTCCAGCTTTAACGTAAACTACCGTACAAAGGAACAACTATCAACAATCACAATAAATAATAAATAACGGTCTTGCCATTTGAATGCTCCATCAGATATCTAACCTCCAATATACAACATCTCATATTCTATTCCACCTTTTTCCAATCATCTACCGCCATGCCGTGTTTAAAGTAAACCGTATTATCATCCGTGTTTATATATACCGATCCAACATCTGCTTTTACTTTTCCCGCAGGATTTCCCCGGCCCCTTAAATGCTGCGGGTTATTAACGGTAGAAATACTTTCAGCGGTCAGCGGTATTCTCGGTTCCTGTATCATACCATATACTTCAAACTCAGCATAGAGAACACTCTCTCTTTGTAGAATCTGCTTCAGCCGGGTAATATCAGTTAGATTCACGGTGCACAGGCCGTTGATAATTTTTGTATTAAAAAATTCTTCATAAATAGCAACACCTTTCACCGGTGTTACATATAATCGTACGGTTACGTCTGCATTATCATCATTAATCGGTTCGTTATTTGAATCAAGAGTCATGTATTTTATTTCCGGGAAATCAGTTTCAGTATAACAGTCAGGCGTCGTTACAACAGCGCTGTCGGACCATTGCGATACTGTCAAGCCAAACAAGTATCGAGCCTTATATTCATACGCTGTTTCACACTCGGCCTTCGTATCTACCCATGTGTGGTCGGCAACTTTTACCGGATCCGTTAGTGTCCAGAAAGCGCCCGTAACACGCTTTGTAAAGCCAACATCGGAAACGTTGTCAATAATCGGTACATTAAGTACAACATTGCCACTTGGGTCACAGTGAGCCTGTATACTTTCAGGACGTTTTAACGGAATCTGTACAATGTTTACCGTATCGGTTTGTATCAGGTTATCGAGCTTTATCCATGTTTCGGACAATGCCTTATCAGAAATCCTCATTTCATCAACCGTGCCGGCAAAATTCTGATCGCCGAGCCATTTACCTATAAGAAGCTCAACGCTATCGTTAGTACCGTTCCAACCGGAATATGCCTGTTTAGCGACACATGTTCCATTAACATATAATTGTATTGAATCCGAGCCGACAACACCGGCAATCTGGTACCACGCATTTCCCGATATAATACTACTGTCGCTGGTTACCGCCTGATTATCAACATACAAAACCGGATAATTGTCATTGTCAAAGCCGATCCGCCATCCGGTAGACAGGATGTCATGTTTACCTGATACTATCTCAGAAGTATTTGTTCTATCGCGTCTAATCCATGCAGAAAAGGTGAAACAGTACGGTGTCAAAAGACTTGGGCTGGGTTCTGCTATAACAAAACTGCTGTCCCCGTCAAAGGCCATACCCTTACTGATAAAACCCCGGGTAAATAGTGCCTTGTTATTTATTCCGTTGTTTCTGTTTGTTGTGGCGTCGGGGATTACCTCCCGCACCGGGTGAACAATACCGGTTTCAGTAAATAGTATTGCATCCCAGTTCATGAATATATTCTTTGCATAAAGGGCCCCGCGAAGCGTATCCGCCTGTTCCACGTCTATCTTAGCATGAGGAGCAGTCACTGTTCCGGCAAATTTCAGCGCAGGCCCCATATATACGTCGGTTGCCTGGTTGGTATACCAGGAAACATTCTTCGCACTTGCAGTGCCGTCAAATTCAGTGTGTAACCTGTACCCGTCAAACTCAAGGTTATTCTCAATATTTATTTCAATTATTTCAGTGGAATCAAGGCTATATAGTATCCTTGCATCATGACCTGGCACATTGAATTCGCAGCAATTGTATACACCGGGTTTTATTTCCAATACTGCCCGGTGATACAGGGTAATTGTTCCGTATGTTCCCGGATAAATAGTTTCAATCTCATCTTCACCGACATATATGTTTGTGGCTGAGGTTGGAACGCTCTTTGTCGGTATTGTTTTTTCAGGAACTGAGGCATACTGGGTAATCGTACCGCCAACCGTTGCAGCGGTTTTCATAATAACCGTATCACCGCTTGTTGCATCACCCTCAATTCTCGCATGATAATCGATTACAATCCTGCCGCCGGTAGTAACATCCTTACCAATATACGCCGAATTTCCTGCCTCTACTCCTCCAAGAGTGGTTTTTCCGTTACTTCCTGCTGAACCGTTTAGAACTTTAGCTTTCGGGTTCATTGTTATATCTTCAGTTGCGAAAAGGCCGAATCCCGGAATGACAAAACTGTTACCCTGTATCGAATCATCTATGAATTCAGTATACGATGTGTGCATGTGGTATACTGATTTATATGAGCGGTTCCATGTGGCGGGAGATAGCCAGGATATATCAGCGGCGTTGTCATTGCCCCAGTACATTACCGCTTTATACATGCCCTCCTGAGGGGTAATATAAGGAACGCGGAGCCATAAGCTGGCAACCTCTTCAGACGAATTCCACTGTTCTATCTCAAAAAACAGCGGTTTGCCTTCCATACCGGTAAATCGTATATCTCGCCCGTCGGGCAATGCTTCGGAAAAATCAAAATTACCGGCGGTAAGTGTTACAAGGAATGGATAATCTATTAAATTTTCCGTAAGGTCTATCTCATCCGGAATCACGATAATAATGACAGTACTATCCTGCCAGTCATTAACAAGGTCCTCATCGTCAAGCAGATTGAACGGTATGGTGTCAACAGAATTATTTCCCGCTTCGTCAAAAGTATACACCCATACCCGGATATTGTTATAATTGCAAAGGTTACTGACCGGCAGGTGAATAGAAATGTCATCGATATAGGTAGAATCATGGTAAATAGTTTTTGTATAGAATATGTTGGCGGAATCTGCAACAAATAATAGCTCAGTACGGTTCAGTTTGTAATTGTCCCGTATACTCGCAGTAAATTTAAAACTCATCTTAGTAGAATCATCAGCCTCAAACTGTCCGTTATCCAACACCGGCGGAGAGTAATCAACATAGAACGCTCCACTCTGTTCTTCACCGAACATATTCCCGACCGTATCATAAAACGAGAGGTTAAACGGGTATATTCCCTCCTCGCGTACATAGCCATTCAACGTTGTATCGGCAAAAGATACGGTAAAGGATGCGGTATTAATAACGTCAATAAACTCAACTGTTTCAACCAAACCGTTTTTGGTATTCTGTATGTATTTTAGTTTACCCTGTTCAGTCGGCTCAATAATATACCGGGCAAGTCTGTTTACCGTTGATATATAGGGATTAAGAGGAATAATCTTAAATCCTGTGCTTATTGTTTTAATGATATATTTTGCAAAGCTGACTCCTGAATTTACAATGTTAATACCCCGAAGCGTATCCAGGCTGTCTGTATTCATAACTTCGGCATAGACAAACACCGTATCACCATTGCCAATGTAACCGGGCAGATTAATACTGTCAACAGAAAACTCTATCTCAGCACCATACGTTGCAAGGTCCAAAATAGTATCAATATTATCACTATGCCCTTCCGCCGTATCAATAGACCGCCGAAAGGCGTCCTGCTCGAAATTCATTACCACCCGCACGGCATTGGCTGACGGATGAAGTGCAGCCCGCGGCGTGGAATCCAGGTATGGTATAAACCTGCCGGTTACCTTCAGATACTCCGGTTTAGTCACCCTGCCCGGATCGAGCTCTACACGGTCGAGAATGGTGTTTGCTTCGCGCAAAGGAATGCAGTGGCTGAATTCCTTCGGGACAGCGGTGATTTGTACATAGTTCCAATCGCTATTATCTATCAATGAATTATCAAAGGTATTGGTGTCAGAATCGAATAGTACCTTTCCTCCATATTGAATAGCATCGATAGTACCCGAGGTAATATCAGTCAACTCACCGGTCCTGTTATCAATATGGTAAATCCGTGCAAGGTTATTTGAATTGATAACCAGTGTTGTGTCTTCACCTTCAATCTTCACTACCTCGTCACGCAGATACCTGAATTTCAGGGTCGGCTCCTTTTCATTTTCAAACTGCACATTGGAGGGTGTGATAGAAACGCCCGGAGAATAAAGATCGATATCACCGACGTCAGGTACCACGCCGGTTAATGCAGCGTCACCGAGTCGTACCGGATTAATTGAGGAGACCTTTGCCGTATCAAACACCTTTACGGTGTCCGTACTGTCGGCGGTTATATAATTGTAAATAATTTCGGTACGCATATAGGGACTTTTTGCAACATAATTTGTGTTATTGTTATACGCGGAATCCGAGATTATATACCCGATATATGAATTCTGGCCGAATACGACGCCGTCTTCAGGCTCGCCCTGCGAGTTCGTATCGTTGTAAAAGTACAGGTGAAAAAAGAATTCACCGCCTTTGCGTCCTGCGTTCCAGAAATGCGGAAGGACAAGCTGTTCAGGATGAGCATTTATATCGATATCTTTTTTGATGAATCCGCCCCTTCCCTGCCGGTACCAGGCGAGAGCAATATACTGGCATGTATCCGGTTTTGTAAAGCCCGGATCAATGGTAAAACAGACCATGTTTTTATTTTCTACATTCGGATTAAAGTCAAGCTCGAGTTGGCAGTCGTGATAGTAAGGGTAGAAATGTATCGTACCTTTCAGCGCCTCATATAACGATGAATCACTATAGGTAATCCTTGCTTTAACCGAGTCGATATAGAGATTTGGATTCATCATAACACCGCCGCCGGTGCTGTCCACAAAAAGCGGCTGCACGCCATTCTGCGGAATGGTATCGAATTCTTCATATTCTTCAATTAACTGGACGTTTTCCCAGTTCGCAATCTCATCGGGTGTTTCAACAGAAAAGGTGAGGTCACCCTCCATGTCAAGCCTGCCGTCACACAATTCGTTTGTTATCTGCGTTATCGGCGGGCTCCAATATTCTATTGAATCAACCGCAAGCGAGTCCATTATTGTAAATTCAACTTCAAGTAAATTGTTCATTGTATCTTTAGTCCAGATAATATCGTCCGTTTCCACCCATTCTGTGCCGTTATAGATCAGTGGAGTAATTTCCATGTCTTTTATATCATGCAGGCTATCCACTCCCAGCATATCAGCGGTAAAGTGCATAGTTTGTGTTCCGTACTTAACAGGGGCGGCAATATTTCTGTCAAGAGTAAATGTTAACACGGTATCTTCAGGCGCAATAACCTCGGCGTATATACAGCCCGGACACGAATCATCCGCCGGATGAGACAATGAAAACTCGGTTCTTCCGTTTACGCATTGCCAGTAAGCATGGAGAAACAGTGAATCTTCCGGTTTGTACCAGTCGCAGTATTCTCCAAGGTTCCAATGTAATGTATCTACGGTTTCGTAATAAATATCTCCTAGCCGTTCTTCAGGCGTGTGGTTTATCTCCTGAGGGGCCAGGGTAAAATGCACACCCTGATTTGATTGCTGAATAACGGTAGGTTCCATACGCAGTGTTTTATCCAGATCGAATAATGAGTAATTTGCTCGGTACTTCATACTATCTATAAAGGTAATGTCCGTTTCGTCCAACAGTTGTTCAACAAACGCTTTTTCCCAACCATTGGGGTAATAAGTTCCGTTATCCATTCGTATTACATCGGGGTATGGTACAAAATTTTCCTTTTCAAGTTGACCGAACTCCACCGATATTACTGAGGTAGTGTCCCAGGTTAAAATGATTGAATGAGCCAATGCGGTATCAAGAATTAACGACTCTTCATTATCGTTAAAAATATCCTTGGAAAAAGAGAGCATGGGTAGATATTTGAATACATTATTGACCGTGAAGTCTCCTTTCAACGTATACTCATTACCGGATTTATAGAATCCATATTTCCAGAATCCGCTTTGCGGGTGTTTAATCTCCCTGTTCATAAAAACGTAATACAGAGGTACGTAATATTCTCTGCCATATTTAAACCTGTCATAATAACTGACCATAAGAGTATCTTCAGGTATTTGACCGGGCGAAAATGTTGAATCGAGGTATTCATAACGAATTGAATCCGTTGCGTACTCAACAATGCATGTATCAAAACAGGGCCGTTCCCATTGGCAGCACGCCATTTCAGGACATGTTTTTATAACCGGGTCCAGGAAATGGTTAATACGCCATCCGGCCTCATTCTGTATAGTAAAGCCTGTGAGGGTTACACCCGTATCGGTTCGACATCCGTCGCTTTTTGCCATTTTCCATTGTGTAAATGCATGAACATATTTTCTATAATCAAGATAGGTTACTGCAGTATATTTGCACGCGACATTCAACGGATTTTCCCTCAGGGTACTTACTTTAAAGGTGAATGGAATCGGGTGATAGTAATTACCGTAATAGTGTGTATGTACATAAGCTCTGGCATCACCGGTAACAACCTGCAGGGAATCCCGGTACAATCCTTTTCTATCTCCATGTATAATAAGCGGGTCTTTACCGTTTGAGGTCTCTTCAAAATTATATTTCCTGACGCCGATATCGAAAGTTACCGTATCTGTTTCGGAAAACCTCTGCCCGATAATCATCCCGTAATAGTCCTCATTGGAAGAAACATATTCGGATTCGTTCACTGTACCGTCCCATATAAACACAAGTGATTGTGTTCCTGAAACCACATTATCCATTTTATCGTGCCGGATTATTTTATCCTCTTGTTCACCTGTCTGATAGATATTAAGCTCGGCGTCACATACTTTATTAACGCTGAAAAGAACAGAACCGGGTATCTCCACAGCACCTTTTTCATTGAGCCGAATATCATGGACCGTGTCAATGGTTAACGACAAGGGAGCGCCTGCATTAAACTGTATTGTTTTATTCGGTATCTCGTAGTAACCCATGCCGTTAAACGCAGTCGCATTGCAATACACCATATATTCACCATTGTCCAGGTCTTTACCGAGTGGTGATTTGCCATTCCAGGCAAACGTCCGGTCATTTCTGATAGAGAATGGATTTTCAGCAGGGCTTAACCTGTTAATTCCCGTCATAATAAGAGCCGGGTCTGTTTGATGTGAAGCGCCTGCTAATACAGATACCCGTGTCTCTGCACAGTTTGCAACAAGCGTTTCATCGAAAGAAAGTGCATGTGCAGTATTGGTTAAAAAAGAAAAGGGAGTATGTACCGTCAAAACCTGCGCATCAATATGAATTGTCAATGTCGTATCTGAACAGTCGATATCAGAAACAGAACCGGTAAAAGGTTCAATACGGAGTATATATGGAAATCTCCATTTCAGATGCCAATTACCCGCATCCCGCCATAATAAAGTTTTAGCACGGTTTTCTCCATCTAAAGAGGTATCGGGCACGCCTTCTTCAAAAGGAACAACATTACTATGTTTCTTAATGAATGCAACCTGATTGGTAGTTTTATTTACGATCTTGGTTCTTACATCACAGACACGGTTTCGCAGCGTGTATGTCCAGGTGAATACTGAATCTCCCGGATCAAAGGAATCTTTTGGAAACACCGCACTTATTTCAGGATCGAGCGTATCTGCTACTGTACTGTGATTTACGACAAATCCCTTTGTAATAATTGTGGGCGCCGGATTCTCCCGTTCAAAAAGCCACAGCTCAAGCGTATAGCGGCCGTCAGGCAATACAGAGGTATTCACATAGCCAAGCACATCATTAATGCGGACTATCTTTGAAGACGTCTGGGTCGTGTCACCGGACATAAAAACCGCTTCAGGATGATAGACGCCGTTACTGTCTTTAACATGTATTTCATAGTGGTCAAAATCAAATACATTTGATTCATCAGGATCAGAAACTATACCGTTAATAGAAATTTTCCCCGATACGCCGTCTTCATCAAACTCATTGAGTATCTCATTGCCCATGGATTTATAGTACAGGTGAAGGGTAGCGGTTGCCGTGTTATTATGCGGGTCCTCAATTTCAACTATGATATCGTTTCTGCCGTATGCAATACCGCTGAGTGACCCTAAAGAGTCCTGTATTTCAGTATAGAAATCAGAATCGTTTATAGATACGGTAGGTGTAATCTCGAGATCTTTAATCAGGCTGTCTAAAAAGTATATTCTTAACTTGAAAATCCTATCCCTGTCAAAAACATTCTCTGTTCTGTTATACGGGCAGTCGTCTTTTTCCGAGATTTTACCGACCAGGGTAAATGCTGCGGTTGAATCGTGAAACAGCGTAGGGAAAACAGTATATTCGGAAAAAACCGGTCTTTCCCTGTCAATGGTAATGACGCGTTTCTCACCGTTGTAATTCTCAAGGTCTTCAATATGTTGTTTATTGCCTGCTTTATCAACGGCAATAACTTCAACATGATATTTCCCATCCAGTATGTTATATTTCTTAAAGTTAATTACCTGCGAACTAACATTTGAGGGAACCTCGAGTGTGAACTCCGTTACATCTATGTTGCCGTCCGGTACATCTCCAATTTCCCCGGTAGTACTGTCAAAAGCAATCATCCCGTTTTCATTATTGGTATATACGTCTTTATACCCGGGCTCTGAGGTAAATATATAGGGATCACGGCCGAGTTTTTCACCTTTTTCATTCAGCGGATGGAGAATAATGGTAAGTTTTTTTGTTTCCGAATCATATTTATCAGTGGGCCGTTTCGGCGCATATCTGAATCCGAAACCAAAAGAATTTATATTTGCAATATTTTCTAGCCCGTTATAATCGCGCCACGTGCTGTACACATCAATATCGGGCTTTTTTGTGTCAATTATAAAATAAGCCGGGTCATTGACGCGTTCATTTCCTGCCCTGTCAACACATGTCACAACAGCGCAATAGAGTCCGTCTTTATCAGTTCTCTCTTTAATCTCATTATAGTCCCATTCAAACAAATAGTGTGATTTGAATTTCGGCAGATATTGGAGGGTTTCAGAGTAAATTTCTTCATCAGATGCCGGATTATGTACATCTCCGTTTACTTTATAAAGTGTCCATTGCAGCGATTTTCCTGTGGGAAGTATCTTGGCAGCATTATCATTGAGCTCAAAGAGCAGTTGAAACGGTCTTGAAATAAGAGAATCACCGTCCCACTGAGGTGAATAAAAGGCAATGTTGATAAACTCGCCCATGTCGTCAGCAATCATATCACCGTCATCATCAACACCGTTACTGTCGGGAATGGTCAGGTCACTTGAATCAAAACCGGGTAACGTATCAATTCCGGTACCTTCAGGAAGCGTCAGTATAGTTATGGTATCCGTTTCCGGATCAAAATAGCCGTCGCGGTTATAATCGTTAACCAGTACTGGTTCAACCTGTCTGATTTTCGGCGGCTCATTATCAATAAGAAAAGGAAGATTAAATGTCGAATTGGTACCGCCATATACAGGATTCCCTGTTTCAATATCTTTGTATGAATCTGTTAACACCTTTAACTGTATCTGCTGTATAAGTGCCGGTTTTGCAGGATCACCCGCCTGTTTTTTAAGATGATCAAATTCCGCCCGTATCCTCATATAATTCAGGTATCGTTGCAGGTGGGGCAACCCGCTGTTACAATCTGTAATCAATGTGTCACCTTCAGGATCCACATCATAGAGCCTGTTATAATCTGCACGATCGTGTCTATAGTATAATTCCCATTTACCGACGTCCGGATGCTCCTTTGCAGTGTCTGCACAGCGGTTTGCTCTTTCTATAAAATAAGGCCCACCATCCGGATTGTTTCGATCAAATCCTACTTTGGTGCTGTCAGTAGGATTTATGCGCGTCTTAAAACCTATATAGATATCTTTATGCTCATCTTCCTGCCATTGCGTCACATAAAAGAGGACCTTATCCTCACCGCTATCGAGCGTGTCTCCCGTTGAATCAGCCTCAAAAGGAACAGCTACCTTATCACCCCATATCATGTTTAAACGTCGTATAACAGTTCCATCTTTAGTATTCACTCTCAGATAGATATTATTCAATCCTAAAAAGATGGAACTGAATTCTCTGCCTTTTATCGTATCTATTGTAGGAGCAAAGATATAGGATCCTTCATAAAAATCATTGGTATCAATAACATTATCCCAGTTATCATCAACCAGACGTGCAGCATAGTTGCCAAAGTGTTCTCCATAATGCAACGGCACCCAATCCCGCATGTTTATTTTACAGGAAACGTCAGCGGAATTCATGAAGTAATTCTTCAGGTTGGCAACAATACACCGCGTTCCATCTGAAGTGCGGCCAACTTCTATTTTATTTGCACCGGGATGATAGGGAGACCATATTTGGCTTGAAGATGATAAGCCGGGATCCATACCGCCAAACTTTACCACACTTGGCCGATTGGGCTTATTCTTCTGCGGAACAATAACAGTATCTACGATCGGGTTCGTATTGCCACTGAACTGCCCTTCATAATTAAAAGGTACGGCACAGGAAAAATTTATTTCCGTCCCTCTGTCCATGTCTTTTATCATCTCGTTAACTTTTGCTTTTGTCAGCTCTGTATGCATAAAATCATGCCAGAATTTAACAACAGGCCTCTCTCCAACAAGAGATGCTGGATAATTAAATGTGTTTGTCATGTCCTGACTCTCATCAGGAATGATAAAGTCGGATTCTTTGGCCCATTTTGCCAGTTTAGCACAACCCACCGCACCTGACGCAAGGTCTGCGGAAATAATAAAAGCTACGGTAGAGGCCCTTACAGCACCAATTGTTGCCGCTATTGCTGCACCGGAAACAAATGAGGTTGTACCGTAAAGGGTGAGTTTTTTCCCCAGATCATTAAAATCACTTGTGTAGTTTATATAAGGGATTAACGCTCCGTTGAAGTAAAGCGGAGGTAAACCATTCCCTTTTAAGCGCTTAATAAAATCAGAATCCACCGCGTCATCTATAAAAAGTGGATTATCACTACCGCCGAAAGTTAATTCTTCAATATACCCCAGGAGTTCATCCGGAAACATGGAAACACCGGAAAGTAATGCTGTCGGAACCAATAAAACACCGCCAAGAAGGCCCCATAATACTTTACCCGTGACTGAAGCAGAGGATGCAGCTTTCGCAAAACATAAAGTAGACACAGGAACAAGAATTGCACTAACGATTCCCCGGGCACCGTGAGAGGTGAAATAGA
>CAZIYW010000148.1:0-10955 GCA_964543525.1 uncultured Fibrobacterota bacterium
ACATCATCAAAGAATGCTCTCACCGGCTATCTCACTGAAACGCCCTATCCCGGCAGTGACTGGTGTTCATTTGGTGATCTCCATGTCCATTCGCAGTACTCCCGCAGCCATGTCGAATTCAGCCCACCGGTCAAAGTACTGGACGTTATTGCCGCCACCTGCGGATTATCTTTTATCGGGATAACCGATCACTCCTATGACCTGGCCTGCACCAGGGAAAATTACCTTGTTCCAGATCCTGATTTCAAGCAGTGGGAATCCATTCGCTCAGATATTGCAGCAAACAGAAATGCATATCGTACTACGGTTATCCTTGGTGAAGAGGTATCAACCTGCAACACGAAAGGAAAAGTAGTACATCTGGGTGCACTTGGTATCAATGATTATATCCCAGGCTCAAAGGATGGTGCCAGAAAGCCGGTTGCCTCTTCATCAAAGGAACCTGATGTAGCTGCAGCCACGGAAAATATTGCACGCCAGGGCGGTGTATCCTTCGCAGCCCATCCCGGCGCACGCAGTGGAATACTACAGCGACTTTTTTTAAAACGCGGCTTCTGGAGCAGAGAGGACATCCATCCTGCATTGCATGCATTTCAGGCGGTGAATAACGGCTTTAACGGCTCATGGTATCGTGCCCGGAAACTGTGGATACGTACCCTTCTGGAAAAACGAAAACTGCCGCTTATTGCCGGTAATGACTCCCACGGCGACTTCAACCGATACCGATCGCTCGGTATCCCCTTTCTCACCATTTCTGAAAATTTCAAGCGCTGCCTTTCCTGTGTACGAACCGGTATATACTCAACAGCCACCGAAGAAGAATCTATCCTGGAGGCAATAAAAAACGGCAGGACTTTTGTTACCAATGGCCCTTTTCTCACAATAAGCACAACAGGCTCTGCAGATGACAGCATTATATCAAACGATGATTTTTTACTTGAAGAAAAAACTGTAACCATAGTTGGTATAAGCACTTATGAATTTGGTATACCCCGAATTCTACGCCTGTTCAGAGGGTACTACCGCGCCAGAGAAGAGACACTGCTCAAACTTATATCATACGACAAACAACAGTTCCGTGTTACCGAAAAAATCACACTTGACGCTGATAACGGACCGGGCTATCTCCGTGCTTCACTTATCTGTATCAAAGATACCGGTGAACAGACCATAGCGGTAACAAGTCCGGTGTATCTGCGATAACAGCCTGGAGTATTGGATTGGTGGAGTGGTGGAGTAATAGGTGAAGGAGGATTTTTGATATTCTATGTAAAAAAAAGTGCGTTATTGGAACTCAGTGATTGATGACTTGAAAATTGGGGAAGAAAAGAGAATGACGGCTGCAACTATGACCGGATGTACCCTCGGGTAATAGCATGTAATTTCGAAATTGCGGTATGGGAGCAGAGGGAATCGGTGGACTATTGAGTATTTAGTTTAATGAAAAAATTCGACTTTATATACTCTGGTGAAAGTTTTCGCCTTTACCTGCAACAGATATACCCCTGACGGCACAGTCGCCATACGAACTGCAACTGCGTCATTTTCGCCAGTGGGTTTACCTTTGAAAATCCGTACTACACGTGAACCTTTACAATTGAACAAAGTTAGCTCAAAGGACATAGCGGTTAAACGACTGTCAAAACGAATGTTCAGTGTATTGCCATTTACTGCACAGGTGATACGAACGTCGGAAACAGGACTCCCTGCATTTTCCGACGGCTGTATCCAGGTACTGCCGCTGTCTTTTACCGCAAACTGTTTAATACTGGCATTGCCCGAGCTGTCCACCGCGCCGACCCAGACAACGTTACCGCCGTTTAATTCACTCACCGGAACCGTGAATCCCCACTCGCCGTCAGTTAGAGAGCCGCCCAGTTTCTTTCCATAATACCATGTCTCCCATTTACGGTCGGCGGTCCAAATCAATTCACCCATGGCCTGATTGTCTTTCACTGAAAACTGTGCGGTAAAATTGTTTCCCACAGCGGATCCTTTGAGTGCTATATATGGTGCAGTTTCATCAACAGGAGCGCCATCACACCCGCACTCCCCTTCAGGCACATCACGTTTATCCATCCAGGTGGTGGCCTCAGTTGCGATAGGCCGCAGTGCGCGCTTTACAGGGAAATAGCCCTTGACCGCACGCAGCAGCGTGAGAAAATCGTACCGCATGCTGATTGCCGTGGGATTCTGATTCCAGTGATCCGCAAGGGTATTGAATGCGGTCATCAGGTCCGCCCACATGGCTGATCTATCCATGGAGAAATGGCGCAGCAGACCGCCGTCACCCTGGGAGCCGACACTGCCGCCGTTACCGAAAAAGAAGGTATTCAGATCACTTTCAGTGATAAAAATATCAAAGAGCGGCACCGATTTATCATCGTAGGCTTTACGACTCGCATCGGTCAAAACCTTGCAGTATTTAAGAACCTGATCACGATACTGGCTGTTGCCCTCGGGCAGGCTCTTATGAGCGAGTGGATCATCAAGGTACTTTTCGAATTTATCGATATTGAACACCGAATCTGCGTTCAGATTCGTTCCCGGATCCGAGGCTTCGATTCCGCGGTTATAGGCGACTGCAAGCGCAGCTACCGCAATGACCTCATCTATACCGTCCATAAGCAGCTCTTTGAAACAGAAGTCCTGCGCATTGGCATAGATATCATAAATACGGCGGAATACATGGGACGAGCTGACCATGCAGTTTATGACAAATCCCGAATTAAGCAGGGTACCGGTCGGCGGTCCTGAATAGAAGGTCGCAAAATCGGCGGGCGGCATGACATGCTGCCCGAATGCGGTGGGATCAGGATATTTAAGCAGATCTTCGCGGAAATCGACAAACAGATCCGGGTAGTACAGCGCCTGCGTCACATAAGTGTAGCTCTCTATCTCAAACGGCCCGTAAGCACCGTCAGTGTTACTCATTTTCTGCTCGTAGGGCCCTGAAGTACCTGCCATGGTCTCCTTAAACCCGATAGCGGCCTGCAGCTGCATATCCGCACTGAAATACTCCTGCAGCATAGCCAGAGCCATCCAGTATATAGGCCCGCCCGAATTCTGCGGGGCAACAGTCACCGGGGTCTGAGACAGCTCAAAGGTATCACCGGTCACCGGGAATTGAAACTGTGTCTCACCGAGCCAGGTATCGATAAACCCGCCCGATGACGGCCCGCCGCGCATACCCAGGGTATCGATATACCGATAATCCTCTTTGTAATAATTCGGATTCGCCGCAATATACTCGGTAACTTTTGCCGGATCGACAGGCGGCTCACCAATGGGCGGTGCTCCCATGACCCCTTTGTCGTAAAGCTTCAGCAGCACCGCTACATCACGGGGATTGCCGTCCAGACCGGACTCCACGGTCATACCGGCATAATCGAGCAGAAAATTCTCCACCGGATTGGTTCCATTGGGAACCAGCAACCGTAAATCCGGACGTGATACCCGTGCTTCGTGCACCCAGCGCCCGTCAATCTGTTCAATCGTAGTTTGTGCCTCCTGATCACCTGTTAGCTTGTCCCACTGCACATCCTTGGTACTGAACCGCCATCCGATAATTTCCCATTTGGCTTCGGTATTGTTGTATGCCACCGGTTTCGGTCCGGCCATCCATTGACCGGTACCGGTAAAATCACCGGAAAATTCAATTTTTACCTCGGCAAAGAGCAGTAATGGAGTAAAAACTAATGAAATGAGTACGTATTTTAAAAGATTCTTAATACGTATCAAATGCAACCTCCTACGGCAAACCTCGGAACATATGCTGTTACTGATCGACAGTTATGGTAAAATATATACGGGGTTATTATTATCTATGGCCTATTACTAGTAATATAGTCAAAAAATGGTGCTCCAGGTAGGTATGATAAAAAGGAACATGTTCTATTTTGTATGTGCCAATACTAATCACTAAATCTTCTAAAAATCTTTTAAATGTTTTTTCTTTTTAAAAAAGAATGAAAATGTTACCCTGTTTTAGAATATATCATCCAGCTCAAAGGTCGGCAACCGCTCGAAACAGGGTACCACAATCTCGGTATAATAGCGGTTGATGTCGGGCAGGTGTCCCTTGCTCTCCAGCAGCCTGTATTCGTCATACATAACCCGCAGCTCCTGCATCACCTGCCGTGCGGATATGGTATCATTAGCTGCCTGTTGTGCCAGTTGCCAGCAGGAAGCGATTACCGGCCGCAGCTGATCCCGCACCTCCCCGACATCAATACTGCAGTAGAATACCTGGTACCGGTTTATAAATGCGAGTAATGAATACAGCGGTACGCCCCCATAGAGGGTTTCGGTTATATGTGCCGACGTCTCATTGTCAACATTGTACCAGGCCTGATTACCTTTTACCTTTTCGTCCCATTTGTGTTTTACTTCGTGTATCGCTATTTCCCGGAAAAGCCGGTTCATTATCTGCTCCCGTGACTGGCAGCAGAACTCCTTTTTTATCAGCTTTGTGTATATGGCATCGGCAGTGTCACAGGGGAAGCCTATCTGCAGATCATCCCAGTATTTCGCTATCGGCAATTCCTTATACGAATCGAATGCCGGCTTTTCATTCTGCATGGTATAGAAAATATCATCAGTACAGTCGATAAAATTATCCAGGGTCAGCACCACATCCTTCTCCCTCAGCAACGAGAGCCCGAGGTAATTCAGCGACAGGGAGATACTCATTTTCTTGAGGAACTTCACCTCCCCTATCCCCCGCTTGTTAATCGGGATCTTATAATCGATAATTTTATAGCCGATACAGGTTTTCTCAATGACAAATATGCGGAACCGGTATTTCATGAGCACGCGGTTCAGGTTGTTGAGATCTTTGACATGAAACGCATCACCCAGCAGATACCGGCGCAGGCCAACGGTAAAATCAAAGAGTACATTTTTGATTCCGGTCACACGCCCATCCTTAAACGCTTCAGAAAAACGGGACAACAGCCTCTTCTCAATTGACGGATGCACCACAAGGCTCATGCTGGTGTAGGTAAGAAACGGGAGCAGTATATTCTGGAAATAAAACTCCGGTTTGCGCGATCGCATATCCGCAACATTGTCGCGAATCATGAGCGCCACTTTTCTGAAAATAGCGACATCACTCTCCTGCAGGTAGTACCAGATACCTTCGATAATATCCAGTTCGTCCACGCCGAAAGATTTGGCGAGCTGTTTGATATACAGCGGGTTGCCGATCTTTTCAATATCAGGCATTTCTTCCATAACCAGCGCATAGGCCATATAAAGCGGATTCCCGGCAACCGCCTCATTTTTGTACTGCGAGTAATCGGTAACCGAATCCAGGGGCAGGGCACGATGTTTCAGAAGAAGGAAATGGATCACGCTCTGATGCGACTTGAACTCATCAAGGACTTTGCGAATTTTGCGATGGAGCAGACCGTAGGTCCTGACAAATTCCGGCTGTAATTTGCGCGGGATATAATGCTTTTTAAAGAAAGTTTCGTTCAGCTCCGACGAGCCGACCAGTACCCCGGTCTGCTGAAGCGAACGGGAGATTAGTATGGAAACCTTCTCGGTGGATGATAATTCCGGGGCGGTACTGTCCCTAATACTACAGGAAAAGATAATAGGTATTATACTTACCAGAATCTTTACAATACCGGTACTTTTTCTACCGCTGCAATAACCATTCATAGTATTAAAAAAAAAATCAATTTTAAGAGAACAGGTTTCCTTACCCCCATATATCAAATTACGTTTTTTAAACCGGGGTAATCAAAAAAATATGCGGAATGCGACCGGAATATTATTCTCCGGAGCCGAATCCTTATTTTTCAGAGGGTGTTTAATGTGATTTCGGGAAAAATACCACAGAGTAATGTTCACCATCATCCGGTAAACCGATTATATACCTATTGCATTTAAATCATTTATCACCGTCGAGATAAACGAGGTAAGGTCCGGATGGGAGATCTGGAAATGACTAGCTGCCTCCTCCAGTACCGATATCATACTGCCGTGCATCTCTTCATGCTCCTCCTCCGGCCTGTTGAGCAGGTCCTGAATATTGCCCTGAATCTCCTCGATCTTTTCAGTGGGTATATCATCCTGCGATTTAACCGATTCCAGTTTATCATGCAGGTTTTGAATGGTTTTGCGGTATTCTTTTTTAGCCATGGACATCTCACTTTCAATACTTATTTACGTAACCGGACCCTATCTTTGAATTATATAATTTACCTTATGGAATGGCTTTTGACAATGGACGGTGCATCCGTAACCGGAAAGTGTATCTGTCGCCTTCCGCACGGTCTGACACAGGTTTTTACCGGTATAAAATAATCTTTCGCTCAATCTGTGTACTGTTATGCATAATCGAAAGAATATATACCTTATCGGCCGGTGCACTGCCTGCAATATCCCAGGAAAACAGGGTTCTGTTCTGCTGCCGCATTGGTGCAACAGAGCGGATAAGCCTGCCCCGGCAATCATACACACGCATGATATCATGGTCAGCGGGTTTCCCCTCAACAGCGGCGCATAAACTCCCCCGGTTCCGCCATACCGTTACCGCCTGCCTTCCTGAAAGGGCGACCGGGTTGAGATCGATTGCGTTGGAGTAGGAATAGTTAAAGGTAAGGATATATTCAGCATCATTCTGCCAGGTTTGATCTACCGTATCCCATGTAAAACCGTCCATCTCTTCAGGATTGCCATGACTATTGTATGTAAAACTGTATTTCAATTCCGGATACCAGTCATCATCTCCACTACCCTCGGAAAATAATTCCATATCGTTTATATTACCCTTGGTGTCGTATTCAAAGATACATTTCAGATAATTCTGCCATGATGAATCACCGTATTCCCTACATACACCGATTATCTCTTTGTATTCTCCCTCAGAAGCATAGCTATACCCGTATTTATATTCACTGGCCAAAGTATCACTCCCACCGTACCATTCAACGGTATAAAACATGGAAAGGGTGCCGTCGGCGTTATAGGTATACTCACCCTTCTGGTCAATCTCCCAGATAGAGTCTGATTCATTCCAATCCTCCAGGACACATTCCAACTGTCTTCCACTGTTGTCATAGGTATACACATTGCGGGACACGAGACTCCATTCACCGTTTAATTGCCACCAGTTTATCACTTCACTGAGTTTTCCCTCCGCAGTGTAGGTGTAGACATACTTTTCATACTCAACCCACGAGCTGTCAGTTTCGAGGGAAAAGACCTTTGCCTCAGTAATTTTATCATTTTGATAAGTATACTCAAACCTGCTCGATGATGTATCCCAGGTGCTGTCATACAAAACCATAGAGAGCGTTGTCTTCCTGTCAAGGTTTCCTTCAGCGGTATATTCAAACACATCATCCATACAGACCTTCATATCTTCTTCATACTCATACCGCGAGATACTTCGGGTAAGATACCCATTTTTATCAATGAACGTACTCAGTCTGCCATAAAGGTCCATGCTGTCAATTTCATAGTCATACTCATAGGTCAATTGCCGCCAGCCGTCCCAGAGCTCAAACTCAGACAGGGTTTTAAACGACACAGTAATTGGAATATATCCTTCCCAGGCGGGAAACGATATGTATTCCGGCTCTATAACGTTCTGAATACCGGTAAGTACGGTAAAATTCTCCATATTCCAACCGATACCACGCCTGTGCATTGAATTATGCATCATTCCCGGTACCACTCCCGGCATTTTCAACTGTTTCAGCACTTCCCGCATCTTCACCTGACTCACTGAATGACCGGAAAGGGGGAAATGGGGATTCCCGCGATAAGGCTCAGTATAAACGTTTTGAAGATGTAGTAAAAATACTGTCAGTATTACCGGCAACCACTTTCTCATGGCAGCCTCCACTTTTAGTGTTCATTTTCATAAAACTGTTTACTCAATTATACATTTTCGCAACATTTCATTCTATACAAATATCACACCGTATACAAATTGCGTTAAATATACACAATTTCGCATGCTGTTTTGTAAAAGAGTCCCTATTCAGAGACTAACCGTCTCATTTCCGGGACAGTGTATGGTAGAGTGAGAGCCCTGAAAATTCCACTATTAAATAAAACAAAAAAATCAGACATTTACATCAAATAGTATTAGATTAAGTACTATGAGAGATCGCTAATATATGCTCCATTGAGGGAGAAATGTAACCTTATTTCTCATTTTCTTCAAGGAGATGTATTATGCGTTACTTTCTTCCCCTACAAACTAATTCCCTTTTTACATCCTGCTTATGTATCATCCTCTTTTTCCTGTTGATTGCGCAAGCATTCAGCGACGTAATTGCGGAAAAGGCAAAGTGGAAACATGATGCCAAATCTGCCTATTCCATAGTCCATGATGATGCATGTGATTACGGCAAGGAGGGCATTTTCCAGACTGCTGTCCCAATGGCCGATGCCCGGGACCTTCCACTTGGCATGGGCGTTATTGTCGGTCAATGTGAAGATAAGGCGTCATGGCTACCGAATTACTGGGAGGATACTATCGCCGTATATGCCCAGAATGGACACGAGATAGTAAATCACTCCTATACCCACGCTTCAGCACCGGGATGGAACAAAACAAAAGAGGTAATCGAATCAAAGCAGGTTATAGAGTCCCATATTGATGATGAAGTAACCTTTTTTGTTTTTCCACTGGATCAATATGATCAGGCAACTCTGCAGTATCTCGAAAGCAACGGTTATATCGGTGCACGAGCCGGTACTGAACCATACAACGACCGTGGAGTAAATATTCCGACCGCTGCATTTAATCCGTTTCACTCAAATTTCCAGGCACTGGAAAGCAATACCGGTATCCTGCGAACGTACCTGAATGAGGCAATCAATAAAGGCGGCTGGGCTCTGCAGGAGATGCATGAAGTCGGTACCGGATCGAGCTGGGGAATTATTACTCCAACAGCGTATGAAAGTTTCCTCGACTTTGTAAAAGGCAGAGTGGATGACGGTGATGTATGGATGGGTACTCCCTCCAATGTCGTCAAATATATCAAAACCTATTTCAGCAGCGGAGATGTCTCGGTTAATAATAACACTATTACCTTTGCCACTCCCGGTAACGTAGAACAAAAATATGCCACAGAAATTACTGTAATACTAACCTTTGATTCTCCTCCTAATGACTCGGTTTATGTTATCCAGGATAATATTCACCTTGAGGTTGAGCAGATAGAATCAAAAGAATATCATGTGCACATGGATCCCACAAAGGGGGATGCGCAGATTACTCTAGGCACCTTCACCGTTGCAGAGAGTATCAATCAATTCAAGAAAACCATCCAGTTCAACCAGGGAATTGTCTCTGCACTTCTGCCCGAAGGTCCCTATTCAATCAGGTTATTTACTGTCAACGGCAGGCAGGTAAGTGAAACTATCACCGGTTTTTCAATCGATGAAAAAATACACCAACGTGTTAATACGCAAGGACTTAGTGAAGGATTTTATCTGCTGGATATTAGCTACAACGGAGGCCGCGTGTGCAGCAAAATACTCCTGACGAGGTAACTAAATGATGATTAACAAGTAGCGATCAGCGATTTGGGTAGTAACTTTAGTTCACTCCAAACTTATAAACTCATAAACTTACTCTGTTTTCTCCGAGAAAACACTTTATACATTTCCGGTCATTTTTGAGCGATTTTATCTGCCCCGGGTGTGATATATTAATGATAACACTTCCATTATCTACACCATAAGGTGGCTTATGAAAAAAGCCGGCGTAAATATTCTGTTCCTTATACTCCTCTCTCTCGCAATGGCTGATAATTTCAGTTCTGAAAAATCAAACTTCTATCCACTTGGATTGGGAAACATATGGAACTATCGTCTCGAATCATTCGGGCTGGTTGCCTTGGTCCAGGAGGAGGTTATTGATAGTGCTTACCTGAATTCACGCAGTTATACGATTATTAAAATCGTATCTAAGAAAAATGATACCAATGAGTTGATTCGTATTTCGTATGATACGCTTCGTATAACTTCTGAGGGTAAGTTATATCGATACTCTAAAGCAGATGACCAGCTCACCTATGATTTCGAATTAGAGCCGGGCGAAACATTCTGTTATCATATGGATGGGTGGCAGTATTCAGTTTCATCGGAATACTCACCCAAAGCTGTGACAGCCGGTGAGTTTGATTCATGTATTAAGTTCTTTCTCGATGATACCAGCTGGAACAATGATGAGCAAACTGCATTTTTCGCACCGGGAGCAGGATTGGTTTACTGGGAAGCTGAGTGGCATGCACAAAAAGAGCTGCTTTCGGCAGTAATCGACGGGAACTACATCGATCCTGTGGGTATTAAAAAAATGGGAAATTATCACTTAACAATTAGCAATAAAAAGCAATTACCAAAAATGGAAATAGTAGTATCTAACAGAAAGAATGGCAACAATTTACGGAAGTACTTTTCATTTAACCTTCTTGGGAGGAAGATTGGCAGAATAGATACGAGAGGATTGCAAAGAAACGTTTCCTCTGCCAAAGGGATATATATTCCGGTTTTAAATGGGATAAACCAGTAGTATTAGCAGTATAGTAACGGTTTAAGGTAACGGTTGAACCATTTTCTCAAACACAACATGGGTATTATGGTCCGCGGTGTCAAACCAGAAATAGAGCGTGTCACCGTAACGGGTGTAGCAGTCTTTAAACTTCTGAGACCGTGAGCAGGGAAAAATCGATTTAAATCTCCTTCTCGCCTTTTTCATTAACTTCTTTTCAATCTTATCCATATGGTCCCCTCTTTCATGTGATGATAACCATACAGATAACATATTATCATTAATAGTATTATATTGTCAATACCTTTGAAAAAAAGGCGACAAAAAAGATTAGTAGATGGTTGGGTTAATGAATAAGGTTAATGAAAGAAGTAAATAGTGTTTCATGGGTATGCAGTTAGCTCCAGTTACTACAATATCTTGTAGGTCCAAA
>CAZIYW010000149.1:0-10799 GCA_964543525.1 uncultured Fibrobacterota bacterium
GACAACGATTGTTCTTGATATCGATACCATGGTATTGAACAATGATGATGCGAAAGTTCTATACAGAGATGTGCCGGGTAGAAAACTGGAGCTTTCGAACGTTACGTAAAAAGGTCGATGGGATGTTATATGAACGTACGGCCCTGTCAAAAAAGCCGGAAAGGATGATTGAGAAAGAGCTGCAAACGCTTTCGAAGCATGATACAGTAACTCACGATCTTGTTTTCCGTGATCCTTATTTTCTGGATTTCATTGAACTGTCGGATATATATTCTAAAAAAGATTTAGAGACTGCGATTATTCATGAAATGGAGTCATTCATCCTTGAACTGGGGGCGGGGTTCTCATTCATATCTCGACAGAAAAGAATTACAATCGATAAAAGAGATTATTACATTGATCTTCTTTTCTATAACCGGTATCTGAAGCGTCTGGTTGCTATTGACCTGAAAATCGGTGAATTTAAAGCTGAATACAAAGGTCAGATGCAGTTGTACCTGCGTTGGCTTGAAAAGTATGAAATGCAGAAAGATGAAAACAATCCTATAGGGCTTATTCTCTGCGCGGGAAAATCAGATGAGCATGTAGAACTCTTGAAACTCTCTAAAACCGGCATCCGTGTGGCGTCCTATATGACCAAACTACCTTCAAGGAAGGAATTGAAACAAACGTTACACCGTGCTATCCAGAAAGCAAGGGCATCTCTTCAATCGAGACTGACTGAGAAGAGTGGGGAGTAACATTATAGAAGAACTGTACGTAAAGTAAGCATTAAAAAAACAGATTTGACAGAAATGGTACCAACGGAAAAAGAGAGCAAGCTTTTATATGCAAAAGGTGCATTTGTGTTTCATGACAGCAGGTGTAAAAGACCCCTCCCGGGGATGTCATTCAATATTAATATATCAAAGGCTGCAAATACGCTACAACAATTCAGTTCGTATCGCATAGAACTCTTTTAACTCTGGTCGTTGCGGGATTATAAATGACAAAAAAGAAGAACAAAACATGCCTGAAAATCACCATTCCCTTTCTGCTGCTTATACCGGTGCTATATGCATATTTAAACAGGCAACTGACACTATTTCCCGGCCCGATTCCGCAAAACTATTTTGCCTATTCAGACAGCAGTGTGCATGAAGAGAATAACGGCAATTCAATTGTAACGGAATTTACTGTTGATTCTGCCGGTATCTCTTTTTCCTATACCCTCAGACCGCAATATCAGTATCCATACGCCGGATTCAATATTCAACTCAGAAAAGATAAAGAGTTTTTTGATATGTCCGGGTATGATTATTTTGTTATTAAACTGGATCCGGCAAATTCAAAGGCGATACGGATTCTTATCCGTACTTTTCTTGATGGTTTCACAAAGCTCGATGATTTTTTATCCTACCGGCATATTATCAAGGAGCTTGATGTTGTTCCTGAGAAAAAGGTTTATAAAATTCCCTTGCATGAATTCCAGACAGCCATGTGGTGGTATCAGGAGCACAATACCAGCGAATCGGTACTGGGGAAGAGTGATTTATCCAGGGTCATTGATATAGAATTTGAGAGCGGAGAATTAGCACCGGTAAATACGCTGCAATCGTTCAAGGTTCTTGAAATATCGGTTCAGAGGGATACAACTAAAATCTTCATATTCTCCTTCATCGTAATTGCTATTTATTTCATCATATATTGGCTGAGTGTACTGTTTCAAAACAGGAGTACAAAGCCAATTATCATTCCTTATGAAAAACTGCATGTTGAGAGTTATGCTGATGTCGACCTTCGAAAGATTGTTGAGGCTATTGCGAAGAGATATAAAGAGCCTGATTTAACTATAGGGAAAATCAATGAGGATACCGGTATCAGCCCGAATAAAATAGCATCACACATTCAAAAGGAATTCAACTGCAATTTTAAACAGTACCTCAACAGTATCCGGTTGGCGGAGGCTACACGCCTCATCAAAGAGACTGATCGTCAGATTTCCGATATTGCATACCTGGTAGGATATAAAAATGTAACCCATTTTCACCGGGTGTTTAAACAGATGTATTCCATGTCTCCTAATGAATACCGCAAACAATAATTTCTCAGAATTGCACGGCCAGACCGAGTTCACTGGTCTTGTTTAAATATGAATAATAGGGATAAACCTTTACACCAGCCTGCTTTTGTGGTGCACCGGCTTCTCTTTCCTTTACTGCCTTTTTGAGTTTGCTTTGCTGCACAAAAAAAGTGGCGTTGCTGACAAAGTATGAAGAGAAGAGAACAATACAGTTAAGTATTGAAAAACCCTTCATTTTGGAGCGATCTTCGGTAAGATTACTGAAAATACTGGCTGTAGCCGTTCCAATTGAAGCATGCCATAAACCCCAGCTGGCAATATACAGCCCATAGGATGGCTTTTCGCCCAGATCTTCCAGCATATCCCGCTGCATTGCCTTGGATATCTGATTAAATGCTCCGGCAAAAACAAACATGCCGGTCTGGGGTGCGGTAGAAAGAATGGCATCATCCTCCCAGTAATAATAATATGATGAATCATAGGGATCCCAGTCATAATAATGCCAGCATCGTTCCTGGACTATGAACGGCACTATTGCGCTGTATACCGTACCCATACCGAAGAATATATCCGTTATGGTAAATATCACATCCCCCTTGGTGTATATATCCTTCTTTTTCAGGCATTCCCCGTTAACCAGAAGCTTATTACCGGTACATTCAACTTGTTGCTGCACGTAGGGTGTGGTATACAGAGGTACACAATCCGCGGTCTTTGGATCACACCGGGTACCTTCCGGACAGGGAGGGTTGCACAAGCTGACGCATTCACCATCGATACAGGTATATCCTGCTCTGCAGGGCGGCACACATGTATGCGCTCCTTCCTCCTCTGAGGAAATTATAGTCACTCTATCATCATCTGTCATTATCGTTACTGTATCGGGAGGAGGTGCCGGGGGAGCAGTGGCATCGGCTTCGGCGACAGAGGTGGTTGGTTCGGAATCCCAACCGATATCCTGTTTGTCTGAATCGCTGGTATCCTGAGCATAAACCGGGGTCAGGGAGAGTATTATTGCAAATGCAATGAGAAAAAATGAAAATTTCATGGCAGCTTAATCCTTTGAAAAAAGGGAGAAATACTTCCCCGGGGTATAGTTAAAATAATTAGGGCATATATTATGCATCAACTTAATCTTCAATACGTTAAGTGATACATTTAATAGAGGTAAAAAATGTTAATACTTTTATTAAAAATGTAAATTACAAACTGAATGTCTGTAACTTACTTTATTCCAGAGAGTTATAGAGCTTATCCTTTGTCGATTTCTTTCTGTAAGTTTTTCAGTGAGAAATGTAAACTGCATCGTATGTAGATTTATGTTATATACGGCACTTTTATACTTTTACAAATAAATCAGTGACAGTTTAGCTTGAGGAGGCCTTCTAAAAATGCAGCGTTTATCTTCCAATAAAATAGTACCTGGTATTTTGAGTGTATTAGTCTCAATTGTCTTAACATATTGCCAGACATATTCGGATGATTCTCTTGCGGTACGGGCTATACTTGATGCGAATGGCTTTTATAATTTGGCAGTAGAATCCGTTACTTTTACCAAGGAAGATAGAATATCATCGCTCAGTATACGCTCTGTAGAGGTTCAGGTATTACCTCCGGAAATAGGGAAACTTACCCGGCTGGAAAAACTCGACCTCTACAGTTCTAAAGTGAAGGAATTACCGGCGGAAATAGGGGCCTGTACTTCATTAGTTGACATCAATCTTTACGCAAATGAACTGACAGAACTTCCTGTATCTATCGGCAATCTCACCAGGCTTAAGAAACTCATGCTCGATGGCAATAAAATAACGGATATTCCTTCAACGATAGGAAATTGCCATAGTCTTGAGATGTTGAATTTGCGCAGCAACTGTGTTGCTGAGATTCCCGGAGAATTAGCGGATTGTGTTACTTTGAAGGAACTGTATTTAAGCCACAATACAATAAGGGAGATTCCTGTGGAGATTGGCAGGCTGTCCAATTTATATTCGCTCTGGCTTGATTACAATACGATTCAGGTGATCCCCGGATCAATTGAAGAACTGTCGAAACTTTTTATACTGGTTCTTTCGAATAACGAAATAGATGAGCTTCCGGAAGAGATTGGAAACATGCCGGATCTGGGACAGCTTTTTTTAAGAGCGAATAATCTGACTACACTGCCGGAGGGCATTACCAATCTTACTAATATTTATATCTATAAGGGCTATTATCACTGTTGCCTTAACGGTAACAAGATTGATCCGAAAAACCTTACTCCTGAAGTAAAAGCCTGGGCTGACAAGTATGATCCGGACTGGCTCGGCTCACAGGATATTCAGACAGGCAAAACAATTCAAAATACTGTTTTACCGGGATCAATCACATTGCATTATCGTAGCAGTAACAAGTTGTTATACCTGACGTTACCAGCATCATCTCATGTGAAACTCGATTTGTTTTCAGGGAACGGAAGACTTATAACTTCGTTGATTAACGGCTGGTGTGCACCGGGTGAATTCACCGTTAGTATGCCACAGATGGATATTGCGGATGGGATTTATTTTGTCAAACTCAGTACGGGCAGGTATAATTATAGTAAAAAGATAGTTTTGGTAAAATAAGAAATTTCTCAAACATTTTATTTAACGGAATTTCGCCTGCGCAGGAATGACGAATCATGAAGTATACTCAGTTTTCAATATGGCTATGTCTTATTTCTTTTTCAATATTTCCCTTTCTACGCCGCGAGGGCAGTATAATCGTTGATGAATCGGGCAATGAGGTTGTGTTTAAGGGATTCGGCCTGGGCGGCTGGCTGGTGCGTGAAGGGTATATGCTTCAGATTGAGTCGGGCACTATCGACTGGCCGTTAGCTCATTCTGAGATTGAGGATGCCATTACCCGGTTAATCGGCAGGGAGGATACGGATGAATTTTTCAGGCGATATGAAGCTAATTTTATAACTGAAGCTGATATCGCCCAAATCGCAGCCTGGGGATGTAATTCAATCCGGTTACCAATAAACGCAAAGAGGCTTCAGCCGCGGAAGGGCCAGCCGGATAATCCACCTTATGTTTATACCCCGGAGGGATATGGCCTTATTGACAGCTGTATTAACTGGTGTGAAAAGTACGGTGTCCGGGTAATACTCGACATGCACTGCTCGCCCGGTGGTCAGACTGATGATCACATAGCCGATCCGGTTGTAAAGGGAGAGGCCGGTTTATGGAAATATTCCGATAAATACTGGCCGATGGCTGTTGAATTATGGCAGAAAATCGCTGAACGGTACAAGGATAGTGAAATTGTAGCAGGATATGATATCCTTAACGAGCCCGGTCTGGAGGATTACACTCTGGCAACGATCCTGATGGATTCGGTTCGCCATCTGAGTGAACAGATAGTTACAGCAATCCGTGAAGTAGATACAAACCATATCCTTTTTATTGAGGGGATACACTGGTCGAACACTTTTACCGGTATGACACCGCCCTGGGACAGCAACATGGTCTATACTTTTCACAAATACTGGGATGAGAATAATCAGGCCTCAATTCAGAAGTATGTTAATCTCAGGGAACAGTATACCGTACCGATTTTCAATGGTGAGACAGGCGAGAATAACACCTTGTGGGCCAAGGGTATGGTTACGCTGCATGATTCAAACAATATCGGGTGGAACTGGTGGACTGTAAAGAAGCTTGACAACTACACCCAGCCCTTTGATTGTCCGGTCACCAAAGAGTATCAACAGATACTGGATTACTGGCACAATATTAGCCCCAAACCCGATACGGCGACTGCGAAGAGCGCATTGTTTGAGATCGCGGAGAATTTCAATATCACTGACGGCGCGTGTGAATTGCTGACTGATGTCCTGACCGCACTGGGGCTGGATACGGTCACCGGGACAATAAAAGGGGTGAAAAAGGTGTCCGGCTGCACCGCTCGGAAGGTATCGGTACAGTATCTCGGTAACGGGATATTTTCCTGCAGGCTGCTGTGCAATGCATCTTCACCGCTGGTATTTGAGCTCTATGATTGTGGAGGCAGAAGGTTGTACAGCGCTGAAAAGAGGATTGTCGACAATGAGACCCGTCCAGTATTTCGCACCGGTGGGACAGTCGTTGCGAGCAGGCTGGTAATTATCCGGCTCACTGTTGATGGTGTCCCGTATTTTGAAAAGATGGTTTCTCTCCGGTAAAATTCAGATTTTTGGTTTGCCGCCGTACTATCGCATTTCTCAATTGCTCTCTTATTTTTTTCATTGTATACTTAAATCCGAAACAGATTTCTGCAAAAGTGAAGGAACTGCTCGTAATCTCATTATAGAGGGCATGTATCGAAACGAAATCAGGGACTTTCCCGTTAGGGTTGTTGTGGTTAAATCGCTGAAAATTACGTCATTGCTCATTCTCCTGGCAAGCGCGGTTCTGATACGCCACATGAGCTGCTCGGATATACGCACTGTCGAGTCCGATGAAGACTGGTCATTTGTGCTATTCGGTGATGTCCGTCAGGGATTCGGCGTATACGGCAAGCTCTGTTTGTTCATGAGTGGTTTAAAACCAACACCGTCATTTTCAATCTGCCTCGGTGATATTATGGGTACTGCCGGGAATGAGATTGAATGGGTGAATTTCTGGCATCATTCCAAACCGGTTACCGATATTATGCCCATGTACATGGTGCGGGGTAATCACGAGGGCAATGATGAAGCATGCAACAGAATTTACAAAGAGCAGAACAATATGGTGAGTGACACCTTTTATTTTACCTTCACTCATGCCAATGCGTTTTTTATTATCCTTGATACGTATATCAGGAATGAGGAAAACAAAATCGGTACGGAGCAGTTTGCCTGGCTTATACAACAACTGGACAGTGCTTCACAGGATACCCTGATCGACCATATCTTTATTTCGATGCACCATCCGGTATTTCCCCGGGGTAAGTACCAGGACTGTCCAATGAAAAATGGTAATGCAGTACATTCACTTTTTTTACAGCATCCAAAAATAAGGTGTGTTTTTGTATCGCATGACCATTTATACAATAAATTCACAAAAGACGGTATACTGTATATAACTTCAGGCGGAGCCGGTGCGCCGCTGTACCACGGGTATGGCGGTGATTTTTACCATTTTCTTAAAATCTCCATGTACACGGAGACCGGCAGAATTCATGTTAAAACCATTGGTATATTTAATAAAGTACTTGAGGAATTCTATTTATAGACTGGTTGTCGCGCTTACGCTGATTATACCGGCCTGCCTTTTCGGCAAAGACATCACAATAAAGGCCGGTATTTATGATTTTACCGATAATGTATCCAAAGAGTTTTATAAACTTGCACCGGCGTTTTATCTCGATTACGATATCCACCAGGTTAAAAAACTGGCACTCAATATTTCAGCAGGGTATTCATTCACCTCGGTTGAGTACAATGCAAAGCGCCACAAGCTCAGTATGGTACCCATATACCTGACCATACAGTATCATCTTGCCGATTCCGGCACGATTTTCCAGCCCTATATTGCCGGCGGGGCAACGTTACACATGAAATGGGATAAGAATCCATGGTTTATGAATCCCCATTTCGGGATGACTTATGGTTATATTATGCAGGCCGGTCTTGATATTCCGATAAAACAGAAGGTGTTCTTTACCGCGGATATTAAATACAATATCCTGATTCCCCCTGCCATGGAAGAACTGAATTTGAGCGGTATTATATCGGCAGTGGGAATTAAAATTCCAATTCGTTCGTCACGGAGAAGATAAAAGATTTCCGTTTCTGTTCCGTGCCTGTCAGGGTAGTACTACTCTTAACCACCTTTCATAAAAATAACAGGGGTTACACACATGGCAAATAACATGAGCAACATGTTGTAATTTGAATATTATTATTATTTTATAAATATACAGTTCAAGCATGTTTGAACTTGTGCCGCCTCTTGACAAAAAACTTACTTTCCGATAAAAAAAATTAACACTTTGCGATTCTTTTTTAGTATACTTATACACTGGAGCATCTTAATCATCACAAAAATCATCATCCGTTTTTATCACACACAAAACCCGGGGGAAAGTGCATTATGACACCCGCTCATACACGAGATAAAAACACGCTCAAAAAATTACCAACCGACCAGTTCGACCGCGTTAAATTTATTCACCAGATTCAGAAAAGCCAGGGCGATTTTCCCTGTTTCAAAACGGCTTACAATTATTTCTGTGATTCTTCACGATGCGTGTGGCGAAAGGAGTGCAAGGCTGCTTCAGATAAATATAAAAAATAATACCGTTACTGACAGGCATTGATTTTAATATCTCCCTGCTTAACGGTAGTGCCGTCATTTATTATTGCACGGTACATACCGGGTGCCAGCGGTACTCCGTTATCGCCGTGTAAGTTCCATATACTGTAATGGTGACCCCTAGTAAATGTCTGATTATCAAGTATCGTTTTAACCACAGTATTGTGAGTATCGATAATGTACAGTGTTACGCGGGACAGCATGTTTACAAGAGAATACAGAACCTTGAATCTGAATACAATATTTGTCGGTTGCCGGGTTTGGATACGCCGAATAAAAGAACAGCGATGAGGTATCGGTAATTATTTCAATCGGATCTATCGGTATCAAAATGCCACTGAGTAAATCAAATACCAGGGAATCTCCTTTGTCTGAACAAATCTTAAGCGCTGAAGCAGCCGTTGAAGAATCCGTAGCTTTTATTGCAATACCAATTTTTTGTGAAGCGTCGGGAAGTAATGTAATACTGCTGTCGGTACACAGGAATGGTTTTTACACGCGTGGGTAAATAGTGAGTGTTTCATCGGTCAAATTACCGACAGTCACCGAAGTATTGGAGATTGCTCCGATTTTGGTTACCCTGATAGCTATTGTATACGGTTCTACTGAGAGATGCGTACCAACAAATACCTTTTTAGTGCACATTGTTGACACATTATCCCAGTCGCTCGAATCAACTGCATCGGACGGACCCTCGGGTGATACTATTACCCCGCAGGGCGTCTACTCGTTCACCCCGGCGTATACCGATGCCGGCCACTATTCTGTAGCTGCTCTTGCAAGTGACGGCAATGCATACAGCTCCTGTATCCTCGCGTTAACGGTGAATAACAGTAATCGCCGCCCCGTATTTCAAACGGATAAACCGGCTCTGTTCTATCAGATTACCAAGGGAGCGTTATTGACTATGCCGTTTCACGCCACGGATCAGGACGGTGAGGATATCTATTACTCAGTAGCGTCAACATCGCTGCCGCGGCCGGAATCCGTTGTACAGGGTGATTCAACCGTTACCTGGCAGTCTCTGGCAAGTGATAGCGGACGGTTTTCTCTGGTACTCCACGCAACCGATTTGATTGATACTGCCGTGGCAACAATCGATATCGCGGCTGGAAACTTTAATCTCCCGCCCAATATTACTGTTGCCGGATATCAATCGGGTGACACCATGAAAGTAAAGGAGATGGATACCCTGCAGTTTGTCACCGTAGTAACCGATCCGAATCCCACGGATATTACTGTCCTCGCCACCCCGCTGAACAAACCTGATTCGGCTCATTTTGACATAACCACCGGGATTTTCAGCTACCGGCCCAATTATCTCGTATCAAGCGCGATCACGGATTATACTTTCGGGAATATAGCCTTTGTGGCGACTGATAACGGTGTTCCGGCACTGAGTGATACCTTTGTGATCCATTTACAGGTAGTTAATGTAAACAATGCACCGGTATTGAACCGCATTCCCGATACCACGGTTTATGAGGGTGATACCCTGGCTCTGCATATAACCGCAACTGATATAAACAGCGATTACATACATTTGTATGTTGATTTCTCACGTGATTCAGCCCTGTTTATCGACAGCGGCAACGGTGCCGGACTTTTCACCTGGCGGCCCGGGTATGCTGATTAGGGTACGCACTCCTTTACATTCTATGCCGGTGACGGGAAGTTTATCGATAAGCAACCGGTGGATATCATTGTGCAGGATAGAAAGTACACAATAATTTCAATGCCGGCGGTAAATGGAACGATTATTCCCTCAGATACTGCAATAATTGAACCTGAGACAGACACAACGTATGCAATAGTACCGAACATCGGCTATCATACAGACAGTATTCTTGTTGATGGGGTTAAAGTCAGTGACAATTCCGTGTATACCTTTACAAACGTACTGGCGAATCATACAATACAGGCATATTTTTCGATAAATATCTATCGGATAATAAAAGCAGCGACGGCCGGTGGGTATATCTCCGATATCGGCGGCACCCCGGCGAAGGATACCAACTGGCTGCAGCATGGCGCTCCCTATGAAATAAACGCAACCGCTTTCAGCAGCTACCAGTTCAGTAACTGGGCAGGTGTGGCATCCGATATAGCAGCCATGAATTATAAGCTGCAGGATTCAGCAAAATGCTATTTGAATCTTCGCGCCGAGTTTGTGCGTGCCACTATGGTGCTTATACCCGCAAAAGACTCCACCTTCAGCATGGGCAAGGCAGATGTTATAGACCCGGTGCATAATGTTACCTTTACTTACAACTACTGGATGGATGCGACTGAGGTTACCCAGGGGGATTATTTTGCACTAACCGGCTTATTACCATCAGCCAATACTGGGGTAGCTAACCTTCCGGTGGAAAATGTCTCCTATTACGATGCCGTATTATACTGCAACAAACGCTCCGCTATTGAAGGATTGGACA
>CAZIYW010000150.1:0-10774 GCA_964543525.1 uncultured Fibrobacterota bacterium
AGGATACATTTAATTATCTGCTTAACAAACTCTCGCTGGATGTCCATACACTCGAAAATGAACGCTGGAATGTGACTCATGACAGCCTTGAAAGAGTAGCAATCACTCGAAGCGGAGAAATGCTGCTCAATAATCAACAGGTACTTCTTATACATATAACCGGGAATTATACAACGCTCAAAGTATCTGCAGGACCTATTACCGGATTTATCAGAGCATTAAAAAAGAGCGAATTAAAGCATTTCCAGTTGCAGTTATTCAAGGAGTGGGTAGCTTCAATTCACTCTTAAGAACCTTGTATCCCACAGCAATGTGCAGATAAAAGGGGTTTATCTTTTTAAATCTTATCCTGTAATGTATGACGGATAAGTTTCTGGGCTCTTCCTGAACGCTTCAGCTTTTTCAACGCAGCATTTTTAATCTGACGCACACGCTCGCGGGTAATATTGGACTGTTGTCCAATCTCTTCAAGCGTATAACTGGTATCCTCACCAATACCAAAATACATGCGTATTACATGACGCTCACGGTCAGTCAGGATACTGAGGACCTTCTCAATTTCCTTGTACATTGATTTCTGTTCAGCAGCCTCATCAGGATTTTCCTGTTCATCGTTTCGAATAGTATCAATCAATGTACCGGCGCTATCATCCTTAATCGGCGCATCGAGAGAAGCGTGACGATTACTGATTTTCATAGTATTTGTCACTTCATGCTCGTCAACATCAAGAGCATTCGCCACTTCCCGATCATTAGGCAGTCTGCGATATTTCTGCTCCAGCTTTGCACGAATCTTCCCTACCTTATGGATAGTTGCGACACGATTTAGCGGCACTTTGACAATTCGAGAATGATCCGCAAGACCCTGCAGAATTGCCTGTCTGATCCACCACACGGCGTATGATATGAATTTAAAGTTCTTTTTCTCGTCAAATCGATAGGCTGCCCGAATCAACCCGAGGTTTCCTTCGTTGATGAGATCAGCAAGAGGCATCCCCTGGTTCTGGTAGTTACGGGCAACACTGACCACAAACCGGAGATTGGCTTTTACCAGTCTTTCAACAGCCTTGCGGTCTCCCTGTCGAATAAGCCTTGCCGTCTCAGCCTCTTCCTTCGGTGAAAGCGCCCGGTGTTTGGCTATATCCCGCAGGTAAATTCCCAGGTTACCTTCTTCGATTATAAACTGGTTTTTATCAATTGCTACCACAATACATCCTTTAATTTATTGTTAAAAGGTCTATTTTCAACTTTCCATTATATACGATTCATAAAGTTAATTTATTACATATTATTTTTTATTTAACATTAAAAAAAACCATATAATTGCAGCTAATATCATGCCAAGAAATTAATGTAGATACAAATCATTTAAAATAACTTAATATTAACAATTATAAGCAGTTGTTACCAATTTTGTATTTTAAAACAACGGGTAAAAAATAATTATATTTTCACAATATGGGCAATTTACCCGAATCTGGCACTTTTTAGAAACAACTCGGGTGATGATAAATTCTTCTTAAATGTAATACAAAAACGAAAAAATGCCGGAATTATTTAATAAAAAATCATAATAATAGCAAAAAAAGGCTTAAATATACTTTTAATCTGTCTAAAAAACAAAATCTTTAATAAAATCCCCACTGAGAAAGGGAAAGGGAAGAACAACATCACCAACACCAAGGAAGATTAAAACAATTTCAAAAGTAAATATAAGCCCTGCCAGAACCAGTAAGTTGGTAAAAAGAAGAATTAATGTCTTTCTCACACGGCCATGCCGTCTGCTGATTATAACCAGATTGCCCGCTTTTTTAAATAATCTCGTCATTGTAACAATGTCCTTCTACATACTTTCGGTAAACTGTATTCGTTTAATCAGAGTCACCTCATCACCTGCTGCAAGTTTATTCATGACCATCTTCATGATAATAAGCGTGCTGCTCTGCTCCCCGACATTCAGAGCACAACCCAGGAGTGTCGGCACTTTCCTGTCTTTCTTTTTATCAACATTTGCAACAAGAAAGATATCCCCCAGCTGCACGCCATCCCGACGTCCTTTATCAATGATAAACGTCTGATAGAGATAGGGCGCTTCGGTGAGCTCAACTCGTTTAAAAACGGTCCCCCGAAGCGAACTCTGTGCATTTACAACATTATCTATTTCATGATAGGTAAACCGCTCCGCCGGAGTAATCCTGTCCTCCCCACGTACCGTATCCCAGATTTTAATCAGGGTAATATCCATGGTTGTCTTCACCCCCCTGGTGATACTTTCAACCCGTCCAAGCCCCACCCGGCGTACAAGCTTAACCGGCTCATCATGGTATTTAAAAAAACGCTCCTGACGGAATATATCAACCGTATCACCTTTATTATATGAATGCCTGCCGAAAATGACACAGGTAACACGGTCATATTGATGGAAGAAGGTATCCTCTTTTTTCCCTTCGATATAGGCATTGCCCGGCGCGATAATATCCTTTTCATCCCTTTTATTCCATAAAAAACTGACCTGGCGCAGCATATCAGGACCAAGGTATCCCTTTTCAACGAACCCTTTTATTTCACTGAAGGTAACACCGGTACTTTCGACATCTTCATCACCCTGCGAGCCGGTATCAACAACTGTTTCTCCCTTGAAATACCTGGCAATCTTTTCCTTAGCGGTCAGTGCTCCGGTGCCAGTCTCCCGTGCATCACGCAAGGAGCCTTCATATCTTCCCGGGATATTCAGCGGGTCACCGGGATATATCCAGTGGGGATCTTTGATATACCGGTTTGCATTCCATATATCGTGCCACCGAAATGGATCGCCCAGGAATTCATGGGCAAGGTCCCATAACGTGTCGTCACGTTTGACTATATAGCTTTCAGCACAAATGTTCGTATTGTAAATAAAACACGCCCATGCAGTCAGGTGTAATACTATAACCGGTTGCAGTTTCTTCTTCAGAAGTGTTGTCATAGTTGTGGCGATATATTTTTCGGGACAATAACAATATATATGATTAAATAATATATTATATGCTTTCCGTAGTAAAAAGCAACAAAAAAAATAACAACATCCGATTGAAATGTACCCGGAGTATAACTCTATTTCTTTATTTCTTTCACATCGGCAACAACCTGCCGGTTGATTAATTTAAAATAAGTAATTATTTTTAACCGGAATGCACCATTAGCTCAGCTGGCAGAGCAGCTGACTCTTAATCAGCGGGTCCGGGGTTCGAATCCCTGATGGTGTACCAGAGGGAATTGTCCAACAGTACAATTCCCTCTATTAGTTTATTGAAAACAAATGAAAATAAGAAGGAGGAGTCAACCCTCTTGAATATAAAATACTATTTACTGTCCCAAAGCAGTTGATTCGGCCAACCATCCAATAATATATAAACGCTTACTGCACATTTCTATTTACAGCACCGGAAACCGACATAGTGATATTTTTTCTTTTTATCAAGCGGCAGGAAGGAATCACATCGTGCTCGTTTCTCGCCGTTCTGCCACCAGCCGCCGACAGCGTATTTTGTTTTTTTATCACCGGTTGACACCCACTCCGCCACATTGCCCGACATATCATACACCTTATATTTACTTACACATTCCGGGAATTCACCGGCCGGCGCTTTTTTATTCTTAATTTTCCGGTTCCCGAATGAATTACAGAGTTCGGGCTCATAATGGCGCCCATAAGGATAGGCGTATTTTGTCTTACCTCCCCGGCATGCCTTTACAAATTCTTTATATGTGCATAACCGCTTCCCTTCCTTCTTGCATTTTGCCGCAGCCTGGTTGTAACTAACACTGGTAACTACCGTTTCACCTTTTTTATTGGGATATTCATATTCATCAATGCAATACTTTAAATCATCATCGATTGTCTGCATACCCCGCGGACAGATAACAACCCGGAGCGTATCATATGCGGCAGCTCCTTCCGCATCAGTAACTTTGAATACCGGCGACGCAAAGGCCGAAAACTTATGTTCGGTATATCCCGTATCCTTCGAATGCCAGTCAAATGCACCGTCGCCGTCAAAATCCCATTCATATTGTGCAATATTACCGTCCGGATCTTTTCCCGTCCCCTTCAATTCAACCTTCTTCCCTTTCCTTGACACAATATCGTCACCTGCAAATGCCCTGGGCTTTCTGTTTTCCACCGTAACCACCGCGGTATCCTCACTAACGGTACCGTCATCCAGTTTGGCGGCAAAACGGATAATACAGGTGCCCTGTTTTTTAAATACATGATCGGCCAAAGAAGTTTTATCGGAGGTAACTTCATACTTTTTATCATTGTCCAGGTCCCACATATATGAAACAATTTTATTATCCACATCCTTCGCCAACCCTTTTACGGTAAATTTCTTATTGACAAAAGTTTTATATGGACCTCCGGCATCAATGGTTGTTGCATAATTTAAAACAGCAATATCTTTTGATGCGGATGCATTCATGCCTTTCTCATTGGTAACACTGCATACAAAGGTATATATACCGGCTTTTGAATAGGTAAAGGTAACTCTGGGTTCTTTTGTCTTTTTGTTAAACATGCCGACGCCAGCGTAATCCCATGCATACTCAACGATTTTAAAGCGGGGATCTTTCGCAACACACGTGATAGTAACCTTATCATTAACATTGACTGTATCAGGTCCCTTCAAGGCTTCTATGCTTAAACCTTCATAAACGGAAACATTCTTTTTTGTGATTACCCGGTTTCTATTGGCGTCTTCAGCTTCTACCACAACCGTATAGGTTCCGGGCTTGTCCCATAGATGCCGTATTTCAATTTCATCGGTAAAGGAAGCATCTCTTGGATAATCCCAGCGTCCGTCCCCGTTGAGGTCCCAGCGGACTACGAACTTTTTCGCCGGATCTTTTCCTTTCACCAGCAACGTATATTCCTTTCCTACCAAACCATATTCCGGTTCTGTTACTATTTCAATCTGCGGAGGAACGGTAACCTCAACTAATCGGGAGGCTGTATCGGTTTTTCCATCCTTATCCTTTACCTGCACCTTTACCCTATAGGTTCCCTGGCGTTTAAACGTATGAGTTATCAGTGGCTTTGGAGAGTAAGGATAGTCCCATTTGCCGTCACCATTGACATCAAATCGATACTCGAGTCCCTGTTTTTTCCCCTGCGCGTTTACAGACCACGATGCATCGATACGGAATTCTTCTCCGACTTTAACCGTTTCAGGCACCCGAACCACCGCATCCACCCGGCCGACAACCGTTAGAAAATAATGTAACGGTGTTGCATTACCCGACTCATCTTCAGCACTGACCTCAATCTCAAATGTACCCGGCTTCCCCGGTTTAAATTTAAGCACACCGTCCTTTTCAGACAGTGTCATTCCCCGAGGCCCTTTGACAAGAAAATAAAGAACCGTTTGTCCTTCGGGGTCTTTCGCACTGAGTTTATCTGTAAACACAACACCCGGCTTACAGCTTTTTTTCGGCTCTCCCTCCCATACCGGCGGTAAATTTTCTTCCTCTTTACCGGAGCATCCTGATACGGCAAGCAGCGATTTAATCCGCTCCCTACCTACCCAGGCAGCCAGATTCTCAATATCACTTGCCATGATTGATACAGGTCTGCTCACGTTTCCTTCTTCGGTAACGGACAACCTGTTGCATGAAGGAACTGTTATCTGCTCTGCATTTGCAGGATAGACTTTCACCTCGCCTCCGAATGCCTTAATTACCGTAACTCTTTTATCATGCATAAACTCTACAGCATAGGAATTATCACTGTCGACAATTGACACAAATGGAGTTAAAACAGTATAAGAAACCGCAAATCCCGTTTCTTTCAGCAATTCGGTAAAAACCTCTCCGCTTGCCAGGCTGACAGCCACGCTTAACACGGAATCGCCCCTTTCCCATACATATTCAATCTTTGCCTTGCTCATTTCGTTTAGATATATCAGGCGATTCTTTGAAATTTGTAGCGTTGTAGACGCGCCTTTTCCGGTAATGATAATATCCCCGGACTCCAGTTCCGCATCTTTTACCGCAGGGACTTTGGACCCAGAGCGTACTATTTCAACCTTGCCGGATACCGCACTGATTTGTACAGAAACCCTCTCTTTTTTTGCACATGAGGAAAAGAAAAGAAAAGCGGAAATACCAGCCAGAACCGGATAATATATACATTTTGAAAATTTCATAGGAGTACCTTCCGGGTTAAATTGAGTTTTTATAAATATTCATATTGAATAAAAGTGTACTGTTTGTACGCCCATTTTTCAAGTAGAAAGTAATGAAGTACTCAATCCGGATCATAGTTCTCTCGATACCTTCATCCGCTGATATGATAAACCGAAAAATGAGATAAAAGATTTTAGGGGTAATCTGTTTATTTTTCTCAAACGCCGGTTATATTTTTGGTGAACGGTAGATGTCAGCCTTTATGTGTCTTGAAATACGGATGTTATTACAGTACACTTGTAAATATTAAGCGAAGTATCTTTTCTTCTTATTTTTACCGGGAATTGTGATAATGAGAACAGTAATGCGAAATGTGGTTTGTACCGTTTCCCTTCTCTTGACAATCAGCGCTTCGGCGGGTATCTGCGATACCCTTTCTACTGAAATCAAACCTGCCTTTCCAAATATAGCGGTTCTTACCCTGAAGAATTCGGAGGGAATTTCTGCGGGTGACGCGGCCTTGATAACAGACCGGCTGAATGCCGAACTTTTCAAAACCGGCCGCGTAAATCTCCTTGAGAGGGATCAGATACAGGATATCCTTAAAGAGCAGGGATTCCAGGGTTCGGGCGTCTGCACCGATGAAGCCTGTCTGGTCGAAATGGGACAGATCCTTGGTGTCCGGGAGATTGTTACCGGATCGCTCGGGCGTCTCGGTTCATTGATAATAATTAATCTCCGCGCAATTGACGTAGGAACCGGCCAGATAACGAAAATGGTGAGCCAGGACATTCCCGGCAAACTGGAGGATGTTATATATTACCTGCCGAATATCGCCCGTAAACTGGTCGGACTGAAACCGACCGCAGTAATAAAACCTGAAACCGCAGAAAGAATCACAGAAGATAAAAAACCGGTGCCGGAGGAGTTAAAACCCTCGAAAAACACCTGTATGCTGGTGGTAAAAACCATACCTGAAAGCGCAACGGTTGTGCTGAACGGTATTACCGTCGGTAAAACCCCCTTTACCGATAACACACTTATACCCGGGCAATATACCCTGAAAGTATCCTATCCGCGATACGAAGAGCACAGTGAATCCTTTGACCTTGCTGCAGGTCATACTAAAATTGTCGCCCGGAATCTTGTTTACAAGTATGGATTAATTTCAATTCTTTCGAAACCTGAAGGCGCTCAAGTGTCTCTGAATCAGAAAAAGGTTGGGGTAACACCCTATTATACCGATACGATTACCCCCGGTGAATATACTCTGAACCTTTCATTGGAGGGATATGTTCCGGTCAATGGAAAAATCACCATTCATAAACATAGCAGTGACACTTTTTCCTATATGCTCTTTTCGGAGGCAAAGCTTGATTCGGTCAAAGCACACAAACGAAAGATGAATAAAGGAAAACGAAATGCACGCCGGATAATCTTTGGTCTCCTCGCTGCCGGCGCATGGGGTACCGGCGTCTATTATAATACGCAGGTAAAAAAACATAATGATAATGCCCAGGCTTTTTATAACGAGTACAAAGAACTGAACCCTGAACAACAGGGTATTCCAATTCCTCCGGAAAAATTCACAGAAACTTATGAAAATGCGGAGCATGAGAAGAAACTGGCAGAGGACAACAAACTTATACGAAATATTCTCTATGGCTCTGCAGGCCTGTTCACATTCTTTTTTGTTTTATCTGTTCCTTTTTAGAAGCGCTGAAAATCAGTTGCCGAAGGAGAGTACCTTACCATGTCAGTACTGAAAAAATATTGCGTATGCATTATAGCGGTATTACTTAGTTGCACTCTGATAGATGATATCGGTGAGCAGGATAATCCTTTTGATCCCAACGGTACAAACTGGATATATAACCAGCCTCCCGTATTATACGATAATATTCATGCCAGCCCCCCATGGGAAACATTCGACTATTCAGATTCAACCGGCTCGGTAATGCTTGCTATCTATGCCTACGATCCTGAAGAAAAATTGGACACGATTTCATACAGTATTTTTTTAAAGGAACCCGGTAGTGACTACACCCCTCATACCTTTGTCGAGGGAGACAGTTCCCTTACAGTTGCCGGTGTTGAAGCGGCAACGACCTATTATTACCGAATAATCGCCTTTGACAGGGATACAACCAATAAAAACGATACGGCTGAAGGTTCATTCGTAACACCGGCAGGAGTACCGCCAAAGCCGCCGGAAAATGCTACTGCAGGGAACCTGTCATATGCCGTGCCACTGCAGTGGCAGTGTGACCTCACGGCACCTGTAATTATATTTCGGGACACATCGCTTTCAGGTTCGTTTCCGCCGATAGATACGGTTCTGGATACAGCCTATTTTGATACGGTAGATAATTATAATCTGTATTATTACATGCTCGCTACCTATAATCAATATGGGAAAAACTTCTATCCGGACACTCTTTCCGGGAGAAAATACAACAGCGGTTTAAGCCCTCCTCCGGATCCCTACTGGAACAAGACCGCCTACCTTTCGAGTATTTCGATAGTTGTTACCTTTTATACGGTGAATGTCGGTGGGAACAATGTTGAAGGCTACGAGATTTTCCGTGCATCAAAACCATCAGGCCCATACCGGAAAATCGGAGACACGACCGTAAATATCTATAACTACTTCAATTTTTTTGATCGAAATGTCCCTACCACGGACAATTATTATTATAAATATTCATATCTCACCAATATTGGCAGCAGCACCTTCAGTAATTCGGTAGAGGCCCATTTGGCGCGTCTCGCGGCACCATCATGGATCTCAGCTACCTACGGTACACTGGGCAAACATATTCGAGTTGTCTGGAACTCAGTACCCGACGCTAAGGGGTATCTGCTCTATCGGTATAAAAGCTCTTCTTTCAGCAGTGACACTACATTCGTGGACTCACTGAAATCCTCTTTGGATACCGTGTACCTGGATACCCCGCCGACCGACAGCAACTACAGTTACTATGTCGCAGCTTATTCCGATGCAGGACATGGCGATTACAGCACATACAACAACATCGGCTGGATCTTGAAAATCCCTTATGACGTCACGCTCGACACTCAGAATACAACTGACAGTGCTATCGGACTGCTCTGGTACAGCGGCGGCCCCTCGTATCAAAGCACTTTCATTGTATACCGCTCTATTGACAGTACCGACAGTTTCTCATTTGTACCAGTCGATACGCCCTCCTATCCAGGTTCATCACTGTGCTTTTATGCTGACTCTACAGTCCCTACGGGAATTTTCACACGATATTACTACCGAATTTCCCGACTTGACACTCTATTTAATGAGGAAAGTTACCAAAGTACTATCATCGGCGGTATCTTAGCGCCGGCGCCCTACACTGATACCCTTCATACAGAAAGTTTCCCAGACAGCGTTGTTCTTTCCTGGAAACCAAATCCGGGTGCTTCCGAGTATCGACTCTACCGCTCGCTCTATGAATATGCTGATTACCAAAACGAGTTTCATCTTGCCTACATAACTGGTGACACGACATTCACCGTCACCGACTCAATAGACACCATATTCTATTATCGTGTTACCAGCGCAAATTCATCAGGGGAGGGAAGGTGGATTCCCGGATACGGCACGCCGGTTACCTCCCTTAAAATTCCTGTTCCCGGTACGGTAAAAGCGGAGGGAAGTCCCAGCCATATTAAAATATCACTCATAGATTTCACCCAGACTGAAGGATACCTTTTGTACCGATCCACCGATTCCCTGACCGGTTATACTTTCCTGGACAGTATAAACGCGAAGAAATACCGGGGAGATACCGCCATCTATTTTGATACCATCCTCACGGCGGATACCGTATATTACAGGGCCAGGGCCTACAACCCGGTAGGTATCACTGATTATAGCGTGCCGAGCAGAAGGGTATGGCGGTTAAAACCGGAAATGACCGACTCTGTTTACGCATCGGACGGTACCTTGAGCATCCCGAATAGCATTCAGGTCATCTGGCACCTTGTCAATGGAGCGGACAATTATATCCTGTACCGGGCTAATTCAAATACAAGCAACGACGCCTTATATTTTCCTATTGCAACCACCACAACCTTTGATACCGTGTATTATGACACTGTTTATTCCGATACGATTTATTATTACCGGGTGAAAGCCAATAATATTGCCGGTCAGGGAAGTATGAGCAAGAAACGGGACGGAGGTTTCCGCTTGCCAGCCACTGCACCGGACACAGTAAAAAACCTAAGCGCTTCCACCGTCTATACCGATTATATCCGCGTTTCATGGTACGCTCCAACAACCGGCGCAAACTTCAATGGTTTCTACGTATACCGATCACTAACGACAGACTCCCTTGGTGACTATATCCCAATAGATACTCTTCCGGCGCACACCACAGCGATTAATGATTACGGCGCCACCATGACCAGCCCGAATAAAACATGGTACAAGGTTTCAGTATTCAATATTGTGGGTGAGGGACCTACTGCAGGACCTGTTTGGGGATGGAAGCAATAAATTAAAAAATCCGTTTTATTTTCTTTATTCAGGTTAAAAACAGAAAAAAGAAATAAAGAGAAAAAAGAACAGAGTGTGACCGTTATCACAGACGGG
>CAZIYW010000151.1:0-10706 GCA_964543525.1 uncultured Fibrobacterota bacterium
AAGGTTAAAAGGAGAAACAAATGCCCCTAACCTAAAATAAGGGGATAGGATCAGTAGAGCCCTTTGAACCAGGTATTAAGTGATTAAGTGGTGTATAAGGTGCGGCGGCTTTTGACACCGTCATTAATTATGTGGTTATTGATTTCATAATTCTATGGAATAGTAAATCATGTTTTCATAGTATAGGACAATAAGACTATAACATCATAAATTCCTGGATGCCCACAAGCACGGGCATGACGGATAAAAATAATACCGCAGTCAATGTAAATGAGAGCTATTCTTTCTTTCCACCCAAATTCACCTTTAATTTAAAATCATTCGGGCTGGTAGCGTTTTTAACCGCTTCATCGAAATCGATGATGTTAGCGCTGTAAAGGTCAAAAAGTGCCTGGTCAAAGGTTTGAGAGCCATACTGTTCCCGTCCCTGCTCCATATTTTTAAGGATACTTTTAGCCTTTTCAGGAGCCGGTATATGCTCGCGTATTGCAGCATTAAGCATCATTATTTCAGCGGCCAGTACTCTCCCTGAGTCGTCCGAAGTTTTAATCAGGCGCTGGGAGATGATTGCATTGAGGTTGGCTGCAAGCTGGATACGCACTTGGCGGTGCTGCTCCGGCGGGAACGCATCTATAAACCTTCCGATGGTCTCCAGTGTATCTGTCGCATGAACTGTTGAAAGCACCAGGTGTCCCGTATCGGCGGCGCGAAGTGCGATCTCCATGGTTTCCGAATCGCGAAGTTCACCAACGAGTATGATATCGGGATCCTGCCGAAGGGCAGCGCGAAACGCGGAAGCAAAGGTTCTGGTGTCGGTCCCGATCTCCCGCTGATTAACCAGTGCCATTTTATCCTGATGGACATACTCAATGGGATCCTCGATAGTGATAATATGGCATTTTTTATTGTTGTTTATATAGTCAATCATACTTGCCAGAGTGGTCGATTTTCCACTTCCCGTTACACCAGTCACCAGTACCGGCCCCTTATTCGATAATGCAACATCCTTCATGACAGGCGGTACCCGCAGCAGTTCCAGCGAGGGAATGTCAAAGGGCACGATACGGATGGCCATGGATAAGGCGCCGCGCTGCTTGTAAATACTGATACGGAAACGGGCAAAATACGGGATTTCATAGGAGTATCGTACTCTCAAGTATCTCATCAAATTTATCGAGCGCTGTAGTACGAAAGAAACGTTTGGCAAGATCTTCTATATCATTGTATGACAGTGCCTTGCTATCTGTAGACTGAAGGGAGCCATGAACCCGCCGCCAGGGAGGGTGCCCGACTTTCAGGTGAATATCAGAGGTACCTTCGACTAAAAGTGATTTAAGAAATTTGTCGATTCTACGATTCACACAGAGGCTCCGGTTACAGGAAAAATGGTATGCAAAATATTATTTCTTTGAACCATGCAGGTGTTTATTGAGAAAATTAAGCACGCCTTTGTAATATACAACATTTGTTTTTTCTTTGTAAAAGCCGTGTCCTTCACCACCCTTAAAAAAGGTGGTAACCTCTACACCGTTTCGTTTCAGCAGATTCGCCAGTTTGTTTGACTGGGTAATATTAACGTTCCAGTCATCGGCACCGCCGGCAAGGAATACCGGTACGCGGATATTCTCGGCCTGCTCCATTACCGAGATTTTTTTCAGGTAGGCCCGGCTGTTTTCTCCGCCGAGTCGAGATTTATAGTAATCGTATGCATAATTGTTATATTTATTTCTTTTAAAACGTACATGTTTTCTCCAGTCAAACACTCCTGCATTACTGATTGCGCATCGATACATGTCCGGTTCATGTGAAACACAACTGATGGAGAGATAACCGCCGAAGCTTGTTCCCATAACCGCAATACGTTCCGGATCGGCAATTCCCTGACGGATAGCATACTTTGTCGCGTCAATCACATCAAGATACATCTGATGGAACGCGTATTTATATTTCTTTGAGATACTACGCCCGAATCCTTCAGAACCGCGGTAGTTTACCTGCAGAACCGCATATCCCCGGTTTGCCAGAACCTGGACTTCGGGGTCAAACCCCCAGTAATCTCTTGCCTGGGGGCCGCCATGCAGCAGCAAAACCGTTGGATAGGGTTCGAATTTATTTCGCGGTTTTGTCAGGTAGCCATGCAGCGTTAAAGAGTCTCTTGTTTGGAAAGTAATGGGAGTCGTTTCCGCCATAAATTCCGGTTTAATCCAGGGTCTTTTTTTCAGAAGCAGTTTCATAGTACCGGTTTTTCCATTATACCGGTAGTATTCCGCCGGCTTTTTATCGCTGTAGCTTTTTACCAGAAAAAGTGTTAAACCGGTGTCAGCCTGTATTATCAGGTTTGCGCAGTGAGGCAGCTCTGTGTCGATTTTCTGCTGCATATCTTTCAGAGTTTGATCAAACCACACGGAGGTGGGATATACGGCATTATATATTACTCCCCGTAACGGTGATTGCTCAGGTGGCTTAAAAGGATTACTGAAAAAGTATATCGACCCTTCAAAATCGAACAGAGAATCGGAAAAAACCTGTTTGCCGAGAGTATTATTTACCGCATCATAAACATATAATCCCCTGGTGTTTTTAGTATCGTATGTCGAGATATAGAGTTTTGTATTATCAAACGGTGTTTGACAGAATAGGGCATAATCGGTATTGCGTGTCGGTAGTTCTTTCCATTTTTGCTCCCGTGACGGCCTGAATTTATTTATTGGCGTACCATCGGACCTTTTTTCATAAATAGAGAGAATAGACGGGGCGCCGGTAAAATCGGTCTCAACCCATAAAATAGTACTCCGAATCCTTTCTTTTTTCCTGAGCCGTCCCTTGCGGAGATTCAATAATGCTAATTGTGAATAATTTGACTGGTAATATTTTTGGATAACGGCATGTTCCGGGTCTGCAAGCAGGCCGTCAATTACATATGACGGATAGGTACCGATAACAATTTTATTTTCCGTTAAATCGCGATCTATCACCAGCATGTCTTCATAGTATGTAACATCTTTATACGGAGAACGACTTATGGTATTGTAGGTCAGGTGGGTGTTGCTCACCCACCAGTAATCCTCTATCTCCAGTCCGTCGGCAAGTTTCAGCTTCTTTAAAACAGCTTTGTCAATATTATAGGTCATAAGCTTCAGTTTGTCTCTTTTGTCCAGGTACATTGCCGCCAGATATTTCCCGTCAAGGGACATAGAAACATGAAACAGTTGCGAGCTGCGGAACATTGTTTCAACGGGAACCGGTTTGCAGAAAACCGGGATACTTACTGCAAGTATCGTTACAAATAGATAATTACCTTTTGTCATAGACAGCATGCTCCATGGTTATACTGAAAGTATAGTAAAATATTTTTTGGTAACGGTTAAGGAAATTTCTTCCCTATCGCCGGCTGAGAGACTCTCAACGGATACATTAAGAAACAGATAACAATAATCGGTAAAAATAATTTGCCGTTCATACAATTTCTTCTTGCCAATTCTCTTAGTAATAGTATAATTTTGTGACTACTTCTGCAAGGAACTGGACTGAAAAAGGAGTTTTATAGTTTCCGGTTTCAGGTTCAGCAGGGCACTTGTGTAAACAGACAAAGTGCTGAAATGGTAATCAGATTCATCTCAGCCCCGAAAAGGGAGGTGTGATGAAGGGGATGACCAGGGGAAATCCGTTTCGGATTATCCGTTGGTCGTTTTTTTTATGGTACGATATTTTAAATGCCTTAAAATGATATTTAACGTATGGGAGTGATGTCATGAAGTTAGACATGAAAAAGGGGATAGACATTCTTTCGGATATCGGAGGAATTACCGCTATCGATCAGGCACGCAAGGTTTTCGGGGAGCTGTGTGACGAGGAGAACCTTGCGAAGATAAACACCATTACCAGTGAAGAGGCACTTCTCAAGATTGCAAACGCCGCTGCAATGCTGCGGCCCGACGATATCTGGATTAATTCATGTTCGGCCGCCGATCTGCAGATAGCCCGTGATAAAGCAAAGGAAAAGGGTGAGGAGTTTGATATTAAACTCGAAAGGCATACCTGCCATTACGACCTGCCTGAAGATCAGGCCAGACTGGTAAAACAGACCTACTATATTGTAAACGAGGATGAAGATATTTCGGTTCTCGCGAAGCGGATGCTGCGCTCTGAGGCGCATGACTATGTCAAAAACAACATGGCCGGGCTGATGAAGGGAAGAACCATGACGGTCTCGTTCTGGAACCGGGGGCCGGTCGGAGCAAAGGCCGCTATTCCGGCGATAATGATTACCGATTCATACTATGTTGTCCATTCCGGAAACATTCTGTATCCGAGTGTTTTTAATAACTTTGATGAGGAAGTTGAACGTGCCGGTGTTTTCTTCACCAACACCCACAGCATGGGTACTTTCAAAAGTGAGGATGTACCAAAAGCCCGTATTTTCATGGACCGAAGCTGGCAGACTACATTTTCAATGTATTGTACCTATGCCGGAAATACTCTCATGTTGAAAAAGGGCAACCACCGCTTTGCCGTTGACCATTGCACCTATTACCGGGTTGAGGATCAGCTTTCCGAGCATATGTTCATTACCGGATTAACCGGCCCCGGCGGACGTAAAACATTCGTTGCCGGTGCCGCGCCCTCAGGGTGCGGTAAAACAACCACCGCCATGGTAGGGACTGATTTTATCGGTGACGACCTTGCTCAGATGTGGATAGAAGATGACGGTACGATCCGTGCGGTAAATCCTGAAATCGGTATTTTCGGTATTTTAAAAGATGTGAACCGCGAGGGTGATCCCTACCTCATGAAATGTCTCCGTGGTGATATACCGGCTGAAGTAATCTTTTCAAATGTGCTGATTGAAGATGACGGTACACCGCGCTGGGAGGGTGATGGAGATCCCGCCCCGACCCATGGAAAAAATTTCCTCGGAGAATGGACACCGGATAAGAAGTACCCCGACGGTACACCGGTGCCGGTATCGCATCCCAATTCACGGTGTACCGTATACTGTGCCGATATCGAGAATTACAATAAAACGCTTGGTACCGATCCTGCGGGTGTACCGGTCAAGATTATTACCTACTCCGGTCGTGACAGTGATACCATGCCGCCGGTCTGGGTCGGTAAAAATCCCGATCAGGGGGTGGTAATCGGGGCCTCTATTCTTTCCGCCGCTACTGCAACCGAAGTGGGTGTTGTGGGGGTACGGCGTCAGCCCTGGGCGAATGAGCCTTTTGTACCGGGCCCGCTGGCAGACTACATGGATGCGCAGTTCAGGTTCTTTAACAGCAACAAAATTACCGACAAGCCAATTATGGCCGGATTAAACTATTTCCTTACTCACGAGGCTCGTGGTGGGGAAAAGGGTGATACCAGACTGCTCGGCGAGAAAAAAGATGTAAAACCGTGGCTTACCTGGCTTGAACGCCGCGCGTATAATGAAGTAAAAGCGATCAATGCACCTATTGGCTACCTACCGCTCTTTGTGGATCTTAAAACTATTTTTAGTGAGACCATTAGTAAAGAATACACCTATGAACTCTACGCCAAACATTTTTCTTTGCATATCGACAATATTCTTGCACGCATTGCACTGCAGGAAAAGGCATACAGGGAAGAAAAAGACTGCCCGCAGAAAATATTCGAAATTTATAAGGAGCAGCGTGTCGGGTTGGAAGCTCTGAGGGAAAAATATGGTTCGGTTGTCAGACCGCCGCAGCTTATTGAGGCTTTCGGGATAGTATAGACCGGGAAAAATAAAAACATAGTACCGGGATTGATAGAAAGAGGGACTGCCCGTTTCATGAGCGGTCCCTTTTAATTGACTTTCCGGAGTAAATCGGCCATCTTCTTTCTTCAGATCCATTTTCGCTTTTTACGAAATATTCTTTTTAAATCAATTCCCTCATACTATATTAGTTAATGCTTGTCGGAAAGAGCCGTGGATTATCATTTCAACCCCGTAAAGCGGAGGAGAAATGTTACGCTTCTATCTGTTTTTCTGACAGGCATCGGGAAGGTACTGTATTTTTCCTTCAGGACATGGTTCTTTTCATGACTATCATTCAAAATCCCGCCTGTAGCATGCAACAAAGTACCGGATCAGATACCACACATAGTTGTTTAATTCACAAAAGTCAGTTATACCATCATTTTTTCCAAAGGAGGGCACATTGAAATTACAGATTACCCGCCAGGATATCTACTCTCGTGGAGAGCTTCTTCTGCGTTCAATTTTCGGTTTCATTTATATCATGCTGCCCCATATGTTTCTATTGGCATTTGTCGGGATTTGGTCGGCAATTCTGACCTTTATTTCGTTCTGGGTTGTCCTGTTCACCGGTAAATACCCCCAGAGCTTCTATGAATTTCAGGTTAAGTTCAGAGCCTGGTGGTTACGGGTGCAGGCCACTTTTATGAATCTTGTTGACGGGTATCCGTCATTCGGTCTGAACGGAACAAGTGAGAAAGTCAATCTGAGTGTTGAATATCCGCAGAGTCTCAGCAGGGGACTGGTACTGGTCAGGCTCTTTTTCGGGGTATTCTATGTAGGACTGCCGCATGGATTCTGCATGATATTTCGTATGATAGCGACCCAGATTCTTACTTTTCTTGCCTGGTGGGTAGTATTATTTACCGGTAAGTACCCTGAATCATGGCATGATTTCAATGTTGGCACTCTGCGCTGGATGACCCGTTTGCAGCTATACAATGGGTTTATGACTGATGAGTATCCGCCGTTTTCCGGCAAAGAGCTTGAGCCGGCACAGCAGGGACCGGTAAATATGCCGCCGCCTGCACCACAGCAGCCGGTAAATCCTGCGCCGCCTGCATCTGATGCGGGGCAGACACCCGGGGGCGCACAGAAATAGCCGTGGTCCGGTTACGGACAGAATGAGGATACCTGTTTTGTCAATGGATACCGGTTGTCTTTGTTTTCCGGTTACCGCTTCCATACCTTTTGGATAATTCAGGTATCCTGAGCGTAAACCAAAGATGTGTAATCAGGTATGATGCTCAAAATGTTGTCTCCGGGTGTATTCAGGAACCCGATTTAGAAGATACACCCGGAATAGAATATTATTCTATTACCCGTTGTTACCGGTCGTGGTGGCCATGCTTACCAGGAGGGAAGGATTTAACAATGCAGTACGCTGAACAGAAAGCCGCAATACAGTTACCGCAGCCGCATGAAATAAGCGAGCGTGAAAAGGAGGATGCAATGGGGGCATACCTCATGATGTTCGCCGCCTGGGGTGCCGGACTGCCGTTTCCCCTTTTAAATTTAATAGCGGCAATAATTTATTTCTTTATCAATAAGAAAAGCTCGAAGTTCGTTGCCTTTCATTCGTATCAGTCATTGCTTACCCAGGTGCCGATTTCATTACTTAATGCCGGGGTCATAGCCTGGGTTATTGCTATTATCTCTCCCTGTGCCGAAGATAATGTGTATTTTTACACCTATCTGGTTTTTGTTGTGTTATGGAACCTTGTCTATATGATTTTTTCCATAATTGCTTGTGTAAAGGCGCGAAAAGGACAGTACTACTATTTCTGGGTTTTCGGCAGAATGGCTTTTGCCAGGTATTATTCACGGGATGCCCGGGAAGAGAGTAAAATCCATAATGTACCTCCGGAGGGATTTTGAAAAAATCGAGGAGAGCCGGCAGTGAACTGCTGTGGTTCATTGTTGCAATAGTTGTGACGATCGCTGTTTCCTATATGGTTGTTAAAACAGGCTCAAAAAAAGTTAATAAAAAGACGACTGAAAAAAAACTCGATGATATAACCGTTACCTGGGAGAAACAATTCAGTGAATCCATGTATGGTTATATTAAACACGATTCACGTGTTATTACCAAAGAAGATGTCTGTGGTGCGGTCGATATAATCAAAGACCGGCTGCTTGAAAATGTCCGGGATAATCCCTATGATATAGAAGTTGTAGTAATCCACTCGCCGGTCACCAACGCATTCACGTTTCCCGGTGGATTGATTGTTATTTATTCGGCACTAATCCGTTCGACGGATAATCCTGAGGAGCTTGCCGCCGTTATTGCCCATGAGATGGGTCATGTTGTTAATCGCGATCCTGTAAAACGTATGGTACGGCAGTTCGGGGTATCTGCGGTGTTTTCAATGCTCGGTGGCAGTGGTGAATCAACTGTTTTTTTTGAGAATATTATTAATGATTTTATTAATGCCAAATATAACCGTGAGCAGGAAGATGCCGCTGATGCTTTTGCTCTGGCACTGCTCGATTCGTCGCAGATTCATCCCCGGCATTTCTGTGATTTTATGGAGAAGCTCAACATCAAAAAAGAGGACAGCCTGCAGAAAATCGGAAAGCATTTTATGTCCCATCCCGATACGCCGACGCGAATTGAAAAGGCGAAAACCGTTGCGGATCAATTTTCCGGCGAGGAAAAACCGTTTTCTATTGACTGGCAGGAGGTGAAGAGAGGGTTGCCTTCGGTGTTTGATTGAGTATCAGTGTATTTGCTGTAAAAAGGCTATTTTGTCTGATTGAACCACTTTTATGAATGGTTTTTATAAGGTGTTGATTTTAATATAGCTTTTCATGATAGAGTCTTCTCCCGGGAGTAGAGTAAAACGGTTAATCCCGAATAGTATTTAATTTCCGACCCTGCAATATTTTCCCCTTCTGATAGGCAAATAAGTTCACTTCTTATCGGCAGGATGTTTTATAACTTTAACTATTTTTTCAGGTTTTTCTGCAACTGTTTTTTAACATCTTAAAAATCAATTACTTATATGAAGCGTGAAAATATTTTCAATAATTTCCATTCCTGGCACATATGTTGCGTAAATATGAAGTGTCGTAGAATGTTCTCAATTTCCAGTGAGAAAAAGAATGATTAAAAACATACTGAACAAAACTACCTTACCGGCAGTGATGAAAGCGCTTGATGCCGGTATGCTTCGCGGCCGTACTATCGCCAATAATATTGCAAATGTCACCACACCGGGATACAGGCGCGTTGAGGTGAGTTTTGAGGACGAGCTCCGTAAGGCACTTGATAGAACCCGTTTAAAAGGTACGCGAACAGACGGCAAGCATCTGGATATCGGGCGGAAAGATATTTCAAAGGTGAAACCACGCGCCTATCGTCCCCACGATCCGACCATGCCGAGCGGGGTGAATAATGTGGATATTGATATGGAAATGGCTAAGCTGGCAGAAAATCAGTTAATGTATAATCTGGCGTTACGGTTTTCACGCGGCACCTATGCAAAACTGGATGCTGCAGTGCAGGCGAAGAGTATCAGACAATAAGATGTGGAGTAATGGAATGATGGAGTACCGGAATAGTGGAAAAAAAGGTTTCTTCAGACAGTCACCTAACACTCCGATACGCCAGTACTCAAGGTTTTTAAGGTAGGTGTTTATGCCGTTATCGGGGATATTTTCGGGATTGCATATCAGTGCATCGGGGTTGAGGGCGCAGCGGCTCAGGCAGAATGCAATTTCATCGAATCTGGCCAATGCCGAGACGACCAGGACAGCTGAGGGAGGACCGTACCGCAGGCAGTTTGTTGTATTTGAAGCAGACAGTGACAGAAATGATGTTCGTTTGCTGAATCATGAGCCGGCGCTTAAGGGAAGGGTAACCTCACGGAATCATCTGCCGATACCGCCCCGGGATTTTCCCCGTGATAAGCGTTTTTTTGGCAGAGGTGTTCATGTTGCTGAAATCCGCGAGGACACCCGTCCGCCGAAAATGGTATATAATCCGTCGCACCCGGATGCCGATGAGAACGGATATGTGGCGATGCCTAATGTAAATGTCGTGCAGGAGATGGCGGATATGATAACGGCAACGCGTGCTTATGAAGCAAATGTTACTGCCTTTAATGCCATGAAAACCATGATATCACAGGCTTCACAGATGTAAAGAGGAGTACGGTAGATTATGAATATGCAGTCAGTTGATGGAAATGATACGTGGGCACGGTTTCTGAAGCTTGCCAATCAGGCGCGCGTGCGTAATGCCGGATTTGATCTGCCGCTTACACCGCAGCGAACGGTCGGTAGTACCCGGAACAAGAAACATTTCCAGGAGATACTATCGGGTATGCCCCGGGCGGGGAAATTGTACGATGTATCACATACGCAACCGAGGCGGCAGTCAATTATCGGTACTCGGTTTGATGCGTATGCGTAAAAAAGGTTAAAATTATCCGGTTGAAGCCGATAGATATAATATATCGTATCAATAAAAAAGTGTTTTCAGTTTCGTATTGAAATAAAGGAATGAATGATGACAAACATTAATCCGATTGGTCCGATTCAGGAAGGCGGTGCACCGCAAAAGGGAGCCAAAGCACAGCAGGCCGGGAAAAAGTATCCCAGCTTTAAAAGTACATTGCAGGGATATCTTAAGGATGTCAACGAAATGCAGCATAAAGCGGATGCCTCGATTGAAAAGATGGTTGCAGGTGAGATTACCGATGTGCATCAGGTGATGAATTCGGTGCAGGAGGCAAATCTTGCTTTTAACATGATGATGGAGATTCGCAACAAGGTGATGGATGCGTATCAGGAAATAATGAGAATGAGGTTATAATCTGAAAACAAGGTCTTGAAACGAATACCGGGAGACAGGTGCCAGCCTGTCTCTCTCTTTGTAAGGCGGTTTATGTAATCAAACAGGTGTTTTACCTCAGCAGCATGGATGGGATTTTATACAAAGGAG
>CAZIYW010000152.1:0-10652 GCA_964543525.1 uncultured Fibrobacterota bacterium
TGACAACTCAGAGGGCGCCGTGCATTTTTATCAGGAGCTTCTTTCACACTATCCGTGTGCCGGGAATTTTAACAGGTGTTTTATTCAACAAGAGTAAATGATAATACCGACAATGGAAATAACGCAAAAGCCGGGAAAATCGATCGTTGCGCTCGTGCGATGCGACAGGTATGATGAGGACCTTGTCAATACTGCTGTCGCAAAGGGCATTGCACTGCTTGGTGGTGCAGAGGCCTTTTTTAAAAAGGGTGAAAAAATAATACTCAAACCAAATGTCCTGGTGGCGGTTCACCCGGATCATACCGCAACCACCCACCCGGCTGTCATGTGTACCGTATCGACAAGGAGACTGCCGGTGTTGTGTTCTTTTCCGTCCGAAGGTCTGTTTTTTTTCAGAAGTTGCGTATTAAAGGGACGATGGAAGTTTATCAATTTGAAATATAATATTTAACTTATGCCACGCAAAGCACGAATAATAGTACCTGTCGCTATTCATCATATCATGGCCCGTGGGAATGAAGGTAAGAAGATTTTTCTGATTGATGATGACCGTAATTTTTTCTTGAATAATCTGACACAGGAAATTCAGCAATCAGGATACCTTCTCTATGCCTGGTGTTTAATGGATAACCATTATCATTTATTATTGCGAGTCAATGAATATCCCCCGGGAAACTTTATGAGGCAGGTTAATGGACGATATGTGCAATATTTCCGGAAAAAGACCAAAACGAGGGGATATTTTTTTCAGGACAGTTATAAATCAATTGTATCTCAGGACCAGTACTATATTGAGCAAATGGTCAGATATATTCATTTAAATCCGATACGTGCCGGAATCTGCACACCGTCCCCATTATAAAAACCGGATTCGCGCCTAAAAGCATGCGGGAGTCACGTTTTCCGGAATGCACCTAATCAAACAAACATATCATCATCCGGCATGGAAATACCGTCGGTAATATCTTTTTTAACTATCCTGAACGTATCTTCGTCATTCGGTTTATCTTCCTTTTTCTTCTCCCCGGCTTCTTCTTCCGGTTGAGAATCTTCATTACTTTTCACACTGATACTTTTTTTATCCATATTGAGTACTGAGGTAAGGTTTGAGTCAACCTGCCAGTTGTCAAATTTAAATATAACATCTCGAAGGTAGGGAAGCGCCTTCAGCTCACGACAGAGTCCGATTACCCCGTGCACGGTAAAATCACCTTTAGGCGATTTCTTTAAAATGCCGAATACAGTCAAAATATCTGTAGAGCATGAGAACCGGCACTTCTGCATATCAGCCGCATGTTTGACAAGGATGTATCGGATATCTCTGATAATATCGTTACGGTTTACTTTTCGGTTCATTGTAATAACTATTCTTCCGGGAGAAAGATTATTTATACACGGCACCATATAAATTATACCATATTTTACGTTTTGGGAATAGAGATTTTTATGGTGGGAGTATGCAGATCGTGTACTCAGGATTCCGTTTGGTTCTGTGCTTTATCAATTGCCTTTGACAGCCGGATTGCATCAAAGGGTTTTTGAATAAAAGAGGCGGCACCTTCCTTGATAAGATCGGATGCCATACCGTTGATAGTGTACCCGGATGCTATAATGGCACGGACATTGGGGTTTATTTTTTTTAACTCTCTGAAACAGCTGTACCCGTCCAGATTGGGCATCATGATATCGAGGATAATCAGGTCAATCTCATTACTATGCTCACGGTAGTATTCGACACACTGCTCACCGTCCTCACGGATTATAACAGTGTATCCCAGGTCGGTAAGCATCTCTGAACCGACTTCACGCATAATCTCTTCATCATCGACCAGCAGGATAGTACCGCTTCGTTTTTTGATAATAACACCTGTTTCTTTGATACGGGCATCCTTCTCATCAGCGAGGGGCAGGTATATTTTGAAAGTCGTCCCTTTTCCCATCTCGCTGTATACCTCAATGGAGCCGTTATGGTTTTTCACGGTTCCATAGGTGCTGGCAAGACCCATGCCGGTCCCTTTCCCTTTTGCTTTGGTAGTAAAAAACGGCTCGAATATCTTCTTCCGTGTCGCTTCATCAATACCCGTACCCGTATCCGAGACGGATACCATGACATAATCACCCGGTGTCAGTTTCATGGGGTGTGAGTGAGCGTATCGCGTATCAATAACGGTCGTTTCACAGGAAAAGGATAAGGTGCCGCCCCGCGGCATGGCATCACGTGCATTTACCGCAAGGTTGATTAACACATTCTGTAATTGTGTATAATCACCCATTATAACCGGTGAGCCGTTATTGGGCTTATTATCGAGGGTGATATTTCTGCCGAGTGAATGTTCGAGCAGCTTGACCGTGTTGGCAATAAGCCCGTTAATGCTTATCGGCTCCACCTGAAAGTCGCCTTTACGAGCAAAGGCCAGGAGCTTTGAAATGAGTTCAGCAGCACGCTCAGAGGTTTCAAATATCATCCTGGTATAATTTTCAAGGGTCTGATCATTCTTGGCATATTTCCGCTTTATTAAATCCGCGAATCCGATGATTCCCCCCAGCATGTTATTGAAATCATGCACAATACCGCCCGTGAGCTGTCCCAGTGCTTCCATTTTTTCCGCCTGGCGAAGGTGCTCGTGGGCCTGCTCCAGTTCTGTGGTACGTTGTTTGACCAGTTCTTCCAGATGCTCACGGTGCTCGTGCAATTCTGCTTCAGCTTTTTTTCTCTGCGCGATTTCATGTCTGAGTTTATGAACCAGTTCGCTGAGTGAACCGAAAAGGAGTGCCATAATAACATGACTGATCATTCCGACAATTGGTTCAATTGGTGTTATACCATGCGAGGGAGGGGACAGGAAAGTGAATGTTATGGCGTTACCCAGCAGAATAGCGATTGCTGAAACAATTCCTAATTTAAGGCCGAATATCCAGGAGAAAATTATAACGGGAATATACCCCAGCATACCAACTTGCGATGCATCTGTTACTTTAATCGCGGTATAGGTAAGACCCGTATAGATTATAAATACAATAGCAATGGAGATAATAAATGTTTTTAATGAGGGACATGTATCTAATTTGTATTCCATCTTGCTCTGTCGCATAGATCTAATTATATCGTAAAAAAGTGCGGTTGTCGATAATGAGTTATTGGGGCACTTTCAAAAAGATAGTTTGTAGATATAGAGAGATGCGGGTAAATGCCGACAATTTTTTGCGATTGCCCATTACCACCATAGTATAAGAACATAGTACTTATAGAGAGAATTTAAATACATCACAAGGCAGGATTATTTTAATCCTGCCTCCTTTTAATCGGTAAAAAGAGCTTACCGGGAAATTACTCGAACTCTATTGAAAAATTACCCTCTTCGAAACCAACAACGACCTTTTTATACTGTTCCTCGCCGCTTCCCATCTGTGCAAGCAGAGACTGAGAAATTGACGGCAGCAGGGTCTGGTCGATAACCACGTCGATATTACGAGCGCCGGTCTCAACAGTCTGGCACTGCCGGGCAATAATTTCAACCAGTTCCGGCGCATATTCGAAATCGATGCCGTGGGTTGTTTTCAGCCGTTTGACAATCTTGTTTAATTTAAGTACCACGATTTTTTTCATGGCTTCACCGGCAAGGGGATAGAACGGGATTATTCTGCACCGGGCAAGCAGTGCCGGCTGGAAATGGGCGGTAAGCTCGCCCCGTACCGCCTCGACCAGTTCATCCTTACCGGGACGTTGTTCTTCCACACCGCAGGTCTTCAGAATAGTGTCCGATCCGAGATTTGACGTCATAATAATCACCGTGTTTCTGAAATTAATATCACGGCCTTCCCCGGAGCGCATGAATCCCTTGTCAAATACCTGGTAGAACATATTAAGCACATCACGGTGAGCCTTTTCAACCTCGTCAAGAATAACAATCGAATAGGGTTTCTGGCGCACCGCTTCTGTGAGCACACCGCCTTCACCATAACCGACATATCCAGGAGGAGAACCCTTCAACTGGGAGACCGTATGTTTTTCCTGATATTCCGACATGTTGATCACGGTGGTGAATTTCTCGCCGCCAAAAAGAATATCCGCCAGAGCCAGAGCACATTCGGTTTTACCCACGCCTGATGGGCCGGTGAAGAGAAATACGCCTATTGGAGCATCAGGATTGCTCATGCCGCTTTTTGCTGAGCGGACCACTTCGGCAAGCTCGGCAATTCCTTCATCCTGACCGATAACACGTTCACCGATTCGCTGCTCCAGCTCGAGCAGGGTCCTGGCTTCATCCTTCATCATATTGCCCACAGGAATACCGGTCCAGTCACCGATGACCTGCGCGCACAGTGACGGTGAGACATAGGGATAGACCATGGGACTGTCACCCTGTACCTCCGCAAGAGCCGCTGCCTTTTCATCAACCTGTTTCTTTGTTTCATCCGCTTTTGAAGCGTCATCATCTCCCAGCTCACGAAGCTGATTCTGCAGGTCGACAATCTCCCCTACCAGTTCTTTTTCACGCTCCCATTTCTGTGTCAGCGTTTCGATTTTTTCTTTTTCAGCACTGATAATTTCTTCATAGTGTGCCAGATCATCTTCTTTAATCTCGATTCCAGCATTTTTATCCTTCTGCAGAACCTTCAGAGCCCGTTCTGCATTATCGAGAGATTTTTTTGCATTATCAAGAACAGCCGGGACTGTGGTTCTGCTCATTTTCACCCGGGTTGACGCGGTGTCGAGCACGTCAACGGCCTTGTCCGGGAGCTGCCTGCCGGAAATATAGCGGTGGGAGAATGAGACCGCAGCCTTGATACCTTCGGCGGTAATGTGGACGCCGTGGTGTTTCTCAAAGCCGGCGGAAACACCGCGCAGCATGGCACAGGCTTTTTCTTCATCGGGTTCATCGATCTTTACCACCTGGAACCGGCGGGTCAGCGCCGGATCTTTTTCGAAGTATTTGCGGTATTCGAGCCAGGTTGTAGCAGCGCAGGTACGGAGTTCACCGCGGGCAAGTGCCGGTTTCAGCAGGTTTGCTGCATCGCCGACACCTTCAGAGCCTCCCGCACCGATTAGGGTATGCGCCTCGTCAATAAAGAGCATTATCTTGCCGCCGCTGCCCTTGGCAATGTCTACAACCGACTTCAATCGCTTTTCAAATTCGCCTTTAACACTGGCGCCTGCCTGAAGCAGACCAAGGTCAAGCTCCCAGAGTTCGACACCTTTTAGTGTATCAGGAACATCACCCTGGGCAATACGCAATGCGAGTCCTTCTATAATGGCAGTTTTTCCAACACCGGCCTCGCCGACAAGTATAGGATTGTTCTTGCGTCTGCGGCTGAGAATATCCACGACCTGACGGATTTCATCATCACGGCCGAGAATAACATCAATTTTACCCTCTTCCGCTTCACGGGTAAAATTCTTGCAGAACTTCTCCAGCACTTCCCGGGCACCTTCCGGTGTGGATGGCGCACCGCCGGGCAGTACCTGCTCCGACGAAGACGACACAATATTGAGAAAATCGGTTTTCAACTTTTCCTGATCAATAGTGCGAAGCACCTCTGCGCTTTTCGTTACGGAGCGCTGCATCTGTTCAGTCGCCGCAATGAACATAAGGCCTGAGCTCACTTCCGGCCTGCCGTAAGAGAGGCTTGCATAACTCCATGCCTGCTCGATCAACGCAAGAATATTGGGTGAAAACGTGGGCTTTGACGAGTTACCCGTGGGAAGCTGTTCCAGATCGTTAGTCAACGCTTTTTTCAGATGGGCCGGATCGATTGCATAGTGCCTGAGTATGCACGCGACATCATTATCGGTACTGTCAAGAAACTGCAGCAGCATATGCTCCCAGGTAAGTTCATAATGGGTACGGCTGACACAACTGCCAACCGCCGCTTGAAGTGATTTTGTACAGAATGGATTCAGTTTTTCCAGCAAAACGCGAATATCTTTTACTGCCACGAGAACCTCCAGGGTTATGGTTGATATAAATATTTTCAGCTTAAATGTTTGGCGTATTGGAGTGTTGAAATACTGGGAAAAAGTCTGTTCCTTCTGTTGTTACATTACTCCATTACTCCATCAATCCAATGTTTTTTCAACTTTCTATCACTATCGAATATGCATCAGATGTTTCGGAAGATTTCCCGCACGATGTGCTTATGCCGAGACGTGAGCTGTTTTCTCCCAGAACCACCGGTACCAATGCCGCCGGTTTTAATTTTACGACAATATCGAAATCAAGAGAATCGGTGCAGTAGAGTTTCACCATTTCCTTGAGTGTCACAATGTTTTCTTTTCCCGGCAGAAAGGTTTCAAAGGTTTCTTTTTCCAGGGGGCCGAGAATGATACGGAATTTACCGCCCGTATCACGAATGTGTGTTCCGGCCATAGCGGTACGGCCCAGGACCGAGTCAACACCAACCTTTTTAAGATCCTTAACCGGCGCCCAGCGGGGAAACCACTGATCAAGAGAAACCGGTATATTATCGAAATAATCGGCAATAACCGTCTTCAGTCCTTCTGCACTTCTGCATGACAGTGCAAAGATACCGGCATAGGAAACCAGCTTGCGCCATTTCTTCTGCTGTTCTTTCTGAATACCGGCGAGGAGCGACATTTTCTGAAACAGGCCAAAGGTATCACGCTCGGTGGTGTTACTGAACAGACGGTACTTTTTCCAGGCGCGGTAGAAAAGCACATACAGGCGATGATTGAAAATAGTGAGAAAGTCAGGCAGCGCGGTTTCTTCACCTTCGTGCTGAGTGGCGTACTCGGTGAAGTACTGGGGCAGCGGTGATGCAACCCCGAGCAGACCCATGAAATACAGCATAAAGCGTATCGTACCGCCCTCGCCGGCTTTTACTGATGCAATATCGCTTGAAGGGAATGCGGTTTCCGTATCTGCATTGAATTGTATCCTGCCCGAAGAGAGCGGATCAGTATCCATGCCCTTTTTAAAGTAATACTCTTCGAGCAGTGATACTGCCTGGAAGAAATCGAATTCATAGCTTTTTTTCTGGAGCCGCTCGATTAGATCAGGCATCGTTTCCCCTCGTTCGGATTCCACTCCATGGTTTTACCCGACGGTTTCTGCACGAATATAAGCTTGAGAAATGAATTTATCGAAACGAACTGTCCGAGAAACTGGTTTATAACCTCACCGAACAAATGGATATCGCCGCTGTCACGGAATTCCGTTTCCCGCAGGGTAATCGTGACACAGACACCGCGCACCGGACACCCTTTGATAATGGTCTCAGTCGGTTCACTTGTTACTTCGGTGATAGCTTCAATTCGCCGTGTTCTTCCCTCCTGCCGCGACCAGTCATAGATTTTCAGGAAATTTTTAAACACATCTGCAGAGGCGAGCGATGCCCATGTGCTGCTGAGATGTGACTGGAACATCCATAGATAATTGTCATCCTCTGGTGGACTGTACGGCAATGTGGGCCGGGTAATATTTGTAATACGCACATAATCGGGAAAGCCCTTGCCCGGCCGGTTTATCCCGCCTTCGCGTATATAGTCACGGGGGATCTCGCCATTGGAGCACCATGCCATAATTGAGAGGTTTTCCTCCCTGAGCTCTCCGTCATCAGTTGTCTGGCTTCCTCCCGGAACCAGAAGGAGCTCACGTTTACCGCCGGCCGTATTGACATATCGGGAGGCGAAGGTTCGGATTTGCCTGTTGTTGATGTTTCTGAAATTGTAGAACGGTTCATATTCGTAACGCTCACCGGTCACCCGGTCAATACCGGTGACTGAAATAATACTGTGAACAAACACCGACTGCGGCGCCGATACGTCGGCAGTTATATGATATTCCGATTTCAGTCCGTCCCGGGTCACCGGCTCTGTCTCCCGTTGGTAAAGATTTACTACCGGGGAACAGAAGAGTCTGAAATTCTCAGCGCCGAACGGTTTATCCGTGGCAAACTGCTTGGAGACGGTTACCGTATAGGTAAACGATTGCGGTTCGGGGTCACAGAAGGGGAGTGTATCAAATCCGTTCAGATCGATAAACAAAAATTTTTCGGCATAGACAAAGTACTCCCGCAGCAGTGAGTATCCCCAGAACGAACGCTGATCACCGGGAAGCAGAGCATTGTCTGCACTCAATCCGCCCGGGGTAATTGCACCTGACGGCTCCAGGCTGACGGTACACTGTCCGTTATTTACCGTTAGCTGCGCTTTCAGAATGCTGGTGGTAAGGTTCTCATGGAGCATAAGCGCCGTGGGAAACTCGGCATACAGGTAGAGACGGATACTTTTAAATGCGCAGCTGTTCCATGATGCCCCCGGATCGAGCTGAAAATGAAAGGTAAGGATTTCATTTCCTTTGGTATCGGTCACTTTTTCCACGCCCGTAATGGATATCGGGCTGAGCAGAACATCCTGGGTCGTTATGAAACGGCACACATGTGATTCCGGACCGACCGGATTGGATAGTACCTCTGATCCACGGGGAAGAATTTTTGTATCCTGCAGCAGTCCGGCACGGGGTGAGAACTGTACAATGGCTGTTGACGGGATTTCCTGAAGTAGCTGCGGCCACAGGAGATTGATAATACCTTCCGTGAGCTGGGGAAATGAGTCATCGAGTTTTTCTCTGATACGCGCGGCAAGAAAAGCGAAACCTTCAAAGAGTCTTTCAACGTAAGGGTCACGATCGCCGACTGAATCGATATTTAGAAACTGCGCACGATCGGGATGTGCCTTGGCAAACTCCTTCCCTGATTCATACAGGTAGCGTAACTCTTCTTCGTAATATTTCTCAATCATAGGCTTACTGTGGCTTCTTCCATGGAGAAATGGTTGAATTACCGGTACTGATAAAGGTGGTCTGAAATCGCACCAGACCGCCGCGTTTGATTTCACCGGACAAGATAAAGACCAACCGCGCATCCGCCTGGTTGTCTTCACGACGAACCACTCTGACATTTTTCAGTCGCGGCTCGTATCGTTCTACTGTCCGTTTTATAGCATCTTTCAATTCCTCAATTCCGTCTGGCATCTTCCGGTAAATCTCGGAAATGTCCGGAAGGCCGTAATCTACAAGATGGGGAATGCTGCCTTTCCTTGTATTAAACATGCGGTTGAGGTGATCCATTATTGAATAGATCAACCGTTTCTTTTCCGGTACCGTTTCGATTGGTGTGTTGTCGAGAAACGTCCCCGTTATGCTCTCAAAAAGCGCCTGGTTCATAAGTATAGAAAAATAATGTAATGAACATGACATATTTTATCTTTTTTGCAAATAAACGTAAAAATTAGTATAATAACAACATCATTTCTCTGGATGGTGGTTCGGATTATTATATTTAGATGTTATAAAAAGTTCCCTATACCTACTACTCCACATAGGCCAGCAGTACGCATACCTCAGCTTCATAACGGATTGCAGTAAAGCATGGAGGATTCATGTTACGAAATATCGTACTGGCGCTGATTATATCTGCAGGAATGGTTTCTGCAGGGCTGAGATCGGAAGATTATTCACTTATTGAGATACCGGTGGTACTGCCGGAGCTTCTTGCTCCGGGCACCGCATCGCATACTTCGATGTCTTCCGGCGCCGTTTTTATGGCCAACCAGTTATCACAGGTTTCACTTGATAACACGATTGATCGTAGTGTTAAACTGGCAACCTTCGGCACCATTGTCCATTATACCGGGTTTGTAATAAACTGTATTGCTCTTCCCGCAACTATCAATAAATTACGGCTGCGACGCATTTATCCCTCACGGGAGTTTCCAGGAGCAGGGCTTGCCATGACCATTGTCGGTAGTATACTGAGTGCTGTGGGGCCCCTGCCGTCAGTTGCCGCCGCCGACAGGATTGAAGCTGCTTTTGAAGATGAGAATTTTCATTTTTCCCACCATAAATACCGCAGCTATTATGTCCGAAGCCTGGTGTATGAACTGTCTGGCTGGACCATGTACGGTATCTTCACCGCGTTAATGAAAGACACTCCTGAAAAGGCCGGGCCGGTAATCGCAATGGTCGGACTGTTTTTGCTTGAGACTGCCGCGGAAGCGAATCGGGGTCTGGCATCAATCGGCCCGCTGCGCTACAGCAAGAAAGCCCGTAACTATCTCGAGAAAAAGCGCTCCTCTCTCAGGCTGGATATTATGCCGGTTATTGCGATGGACGGCGGTGTTGGAGTGGTCTCCAGGGTGCAGTTTTAGTGAAGAAAAAAAGATTAAAAGAGTTAGAAGAGTAAGAGTAAAAGATCATTATTGGGTATCCGTTCCGTAAAAACATCTTTATTCTTTTTTTACCCTGAACGATATTTTAGCCACAGCTTATTAAGCCGCAGAATATTGCAGAAGATTAAGGAGGTAGCAATGCGAAGCGTACGATTCAGGAGTAAAACGGAGATAGCGTCTCATTTATCGCAACAAAAGCGGAGCGGGTTATCGGTATCGGAGTACTGTAATCAACAGAGCATACCGGTATCGACCTTTTTCAATTGGCAGAAGCGTTGCAACGTCAGGAAGAAAGAGGAGTCAACGCCTTCGTTCGCCCATGTTACCCTATCAGAGCATGGTTCACTGCAGTATGAGATAGTTGGTGGTGAAATAACGGTACGGGTACCGGCAGGAGTTGAGGAGGCGCCATTGCGTAGCATAGTAACGGTTTTGCATGAGCTGTCTTGATTATGCTTTTGGT
>CAZIYW010000153.1:0-10628 GCA_964543525.1 uncultured Fibrobacterota bacterium
CTCGAAAACTAAAGCGGTTAAAACAGTTCGAGGAAGAGGACGAGAACGAGGACGAAATTCTATTTTATAACTTTTACTCGTATCCCCTCTGAGTGAGAACTGAACTCCGGCGCATACATGCACTGAATCGTGGTAATGCCGTTTGAGAAATCACCCTTATGGCTTACACGCAGGGGATACTCGAATACATAGGTTCCCTTGGGCATAAATCCGATAAAGAAATTGGTTGAGGCATCTTTGGTACTTTCATAGTAACCGAGTCCATCCTGGTATTTGTACCGGGAGATGACGTTAATTGGCTCGAATCCCGCAGCACGCATATCTTTCAGATGGATATATTCCATATCCCTGTCAACCCGCAGCTCAATCCTGACAATGATCTTGTCACCGATTCTGAGATTCTTCGGCTTGACCGGCTCGATAACCGGGCCGGACGGTGTATTTCTCTCAATGAACAGCCTCTTTTTCAGTTTCAGCGGAGTTTTATGGGTAGTTATCTTGTCAAGCTGCTCAAAGTATTGCCAGTACAATGCGCCCCATGACACACCCTCATCACCTTTTTTTACGGTGACCTTGCCCATTTCCGGCTTGATGTCACTGCCTGCCCAGGATGTTTTGAAATACCCGGTACCGGCTTCAACTTTGACTTCAGGCAGTTTTTCCGGCTCAACCTTTTGACTGCCTACCGTTATGGCTATATCCGGTTCCCGTGCCAGCCAGTCGGTACCTCGCAGAAGCAGTGCATAACAGGCCTCGGTAGTGGCCTTGGTTGTTTTCCAGTCATTGGTCTGTTTGTTTTTCATCAGCCAGACTTTCATTGCTTCAACGCTCTTGGTGTCGTTGGCAACCTCGTCGAATGCTTCAATCAGCAGGGCAATGGTTTCGATAGGTGCCTGATACCAGTAGTAGCCGGATCTGATGTCGTTCCAGTACATACCCATCTCTTCAGAGAAGATTGCATTTTCTTTGAGAGACTTGATTATACCCGGCGGGGTCTGTTTGTCCTCCATTCTATGCAAGGCAAGGGCAATCATCCCCTGCAGGTACCTGTTGTTCTCGAGCCAGTATTTCCGTGCCTGGCCTTTAAAATAGGTAAAGGCTTTTTTGTTTCTTTTTGCATGTTTGATATTGTCAAGGAAATAGCTTCTGGCATAGAGATACTGAATCTGAGTCCTGCCGAGATGGTTTGAGTCCAGACTGTTGGGATGATATTTAAGCAGCCGTTCGTAGTCTTCCCTGATACGGTCATCACAGTAGTTAACCGCCCGCTTTACCATGTTCCAGATACGGGAATCTTCCCTGACATTTTTAATACCCAGTTTGTCCAGATGGCCCATACCGGTGACAATGTGCTGGGTGATATACCTGCTGTCGGGCATACCGGGGAACCACGGCCACCCGCCGTTTGACACCTGCATCTTCTGAAGCCTGTTCAGAGCTGCACGCAGCTCGTTTGCCATGCGGTTCAGGTCAAAGAGCAGTCCCACGTTCCGTTTGCGCTGTGATTCGTCCTTTGCCTGCAGGACCCAGGGCGTTTCCTGAAGCAGCAGTCCTTTCAGCTCCTGATTCTTTTCCAGGTTGGAAAGCAGTGCATCGGGGGTGATATTTTTCCAGGAGTCAAATACCTGCCTGATACGCGGGCTTGAGTTAGCGATATACGATGCAATACTGTTGGCATAGAACCGGCTGAAAATCTGCTCGGTACATTCGTATGGGTATGCCATGAGATAGGGAAGTGCCTGCACTGCATACCATGCCGGATTGGCCGTATACTCAAGGGTCAGCTTATGATTTTTCAGTGTTTTTGATTTTTCGGAGTCAACCAGTTTTTTCAGGGTATAATTCTTTGTCTGATTGCCGCGAATCGGCAGGGGCAGCGATTCCGTCACCAGCATTCTGTCGGTCAGTACCGGCACGGCCATCTCTTCACCGTCACTGAATGTTCCCGCTTTGGCAATTATTCTATAGGTAACCGCCTGCAGTCCCTCAGGTATAGTTAAGTCCCAGGACACGGCGGCACTCTGTCCCTTCTTTGCGGTAAAGGAGCGCTTTGGTGTGCTGTTATTCATTCTGGAGTCAACCGGTTTCATGGTGAGTGCATCAAAGAGCATCAGTCTGGCGGTACCGGAGAGATTTTTATCGGCAATGTTGGATATTTTTGTGCTGAACGTGATTTTATCATTTTCCCGGAAAAAGCGCGGCGGATTGGGCATGACCATGAGCTCTTTCCTGGTGACAACCTCTTTTTCGATCCGCCCGATTTTCAGATCTTTGGTATGGGCCAGCCCCATGAATTTCCACTTTGTTAAGGCTTCCGGGATGGTAAAGGAGATGATAACATCGCCCGCTCTGTTCGTTTCGAGGTGCGGGAAGAAAAAGGCGGTTTCGTTGAAATTGGTACGTGTCTTTACTGCACTTAAATCCATATCTGCAGTCCCTTTTATTTTACCTGTGCCCGCTGTTTTCAGACCGCCGATTCCCTCGAATGATTTATCGATATCTTGAGCCGAGACCGTTTCGGCCTTTAATTTTGGCGTCGGAGGAGCCGCCTCCATTTCCGCCATGTCAGCAACATTGGAAGCCGATTTCATCATCAACATTCCTCCGCCGTTTCTGCTGCCGAAATGACCAGGACCTGCACCGGGGCGATAGTGATGATAATCAAAGCCATAGAAGTTCAGTCGGTCATAATGGCGGGTGGGTTTTGAATAGTACTCATTCCAGTCCTTTTGGATTATACGGGAGTTTTTTGCCGTGAATGCATGATTGACCTGCCACGCAAGTTTTGAGTGGTATGCTTTATAAATGCTCATGTACCAATTGTGCGGAGTGAAGGCATCGAGTGAGGCATCATACATGCCGGCGAGCAACTCAGCCGCGACCTTCTCTCCCTTCTTGCCCTTTATTTTCAGCTTCCACTCCTCTTCCTGACCCGGAAGCAGCTTGTTTCTGAAGGTCATAAATTCCAGATCGAGCTCTTTATTAGTGAAAGGCACGGTAATGACTGCATCATGCCGGTAACTTCTGTTTTCTTTTACAAAGGTAACATGGACGACAATGTTCCCGCGATATGCCTCCTTGATGAAGATTTTGCGTTGTACCTGTTCACTGCTGAGTGTGATCCATTCCTTATGGATGATTTTTTCATCATGCTCGATCTCATAGAACAGGGATACCTTCTTCGCCTTTGAACCGATAAGCAGCGGTACCGTCTCTCCCGGCTCTGCTTTGTTTTTCAGGAGTGCGAACCAGTCAAAGGTATGCTGCGGAACAGCTTTTTCTTTTGTCGAGAATACGGTGAAGTATTTGATGTCCTTAACCGGGGTGCCGTAGCGATCTTTAGTGTGCGCTTCAAGCACATACTGGCCGGGCTCCCACTTCTTCAGTGATTTAAACATGAACAGGGAATCTTTCTTTGTGTCAAAGGAGCGTTTGTATACCTCTTTCCCTTTTTCCCATGTTGTCACATTGCTTTCGTCCCTGTACGGGTCGAAAGGGAAGGCATTGACATAGTCGTCTTTTGTATAATGATGCCGGTCGGGTTGATCCCATTTCCGCACCCGCAGCAGTCTGTCCGGCGGGGTAAGTTTATGTACCGTGATTGTCCCCTGTGCATATTGATACGTGCCGGCCAGGTTTGTTGTATTGATAAGAATCGTATCCTTTTTGGCTTTGTTCACCTGTTCCGGTACGGCAACAGAGAGGTTTAACGAAGTATATCCCGCTATCACCGTATGCTGCGCCGAATGGGTCTCGCCGTTAATATCAGTAACATCAACGTATACGGTATAGTGAAATTTCGGATCCGATTCCTTCGAAACGGTTCTGTCCGGCAGCGCCTTGAATTGCACGGTAAATGCACCTTTTTCGTCGGTTGTTCCCGAGCCGTTTGCGATCTCAACCTCCGGAGCGGGCGGCAGAAACCATCTGCAGAAGTACCACCAGTGAGGGAACACAGTATTCCTGACAACGCGGTAGGAAAAGGAGGCGTTGTCCACATTGGAGCCGGCATGGGCCTTTGCCGTTCCCTTTACCGTGATCCGATCGTTCAACCGGTATTCACCTTCAACCGAATCGATCGTAACCTCGAACTTCGGTCGTTTATATTCTTCAACGAGAAACGACGTGTACCCATGTCCGTTATTCAGGGTCATTCTGCCGTTCACCACACCGGTGGGTGCGGTGAAAGTACCGCTGAACGTGCCGTACTCGTTTGAAACCAGCGTAACATCCTCGATTTTCTGATGGTTATAATCATAGAACGTAACGGTTGTCTCGTAGTTCGTTTTAATATCTGTCTTGTCACCCTGCTGCTCGAGCATGATTCCCTTGAAGTAGACAGTCTGTCCGGGGCGGTATATTGCCCGGTCGGTAAAGAAATAGGTCTTGAGCCGTGTGTTCTCCTGGCGGGGATAGAAGCGTGAGTTATATAAACGCTCGGTATGCAGTTTGTCGTTGCCGCGGGTTAACTCGATGAAATAGCTCCGGTTCTTTTTCGCGGCAGGCAGGAGAAAATAACCGTTGCTGTCCGTGATGAATTTCCTGCCCTTTTTAAATTCATACTCGCGGGTTTTATAGTGATACTTCTCAAAGTACATCTGCGCCGATACATTTTTCAGCGGCGTACCGGTTGACCTGTCCAATATAAAATACTCTGTTTCGGATTTGGTATTGGTACGGTGGATATAGCTCAGTTGTGAGACCCAGCAGGGAGTATAGGCGACAGCGTTCTTTTTATAGGAAAAATCACTGTCCGTACCGATAAGGATAATATAAAATCCGTGCGGAAGGGCGGGGATTTTCAGTTCGAGAGCGTGCTGCTGGAAATCACCGTCGTTTTCAACCGATTCGCGCCACTGCCTGATCTTTTCCCTGCCGAGAATTTTGCCGATGAGTTTTTCATTGTTAAGCTTCCGTTTTGTTTTGTAATACCACAGCGGATCTGTCTTGACAATTCGGATATATATATCGGAGATGTTTTTACAGGACAGCAGTGCCCTGAACGGTTTGTCCGGCACATTGCCCTCTTCCACGGTAAACCGGAGATGTTTCTGCTCGATGATCGATTTCAGAGATTTACAGCAACCGACACCATACGAAATATCTTCAGTTTTGGAAATGACCCCGGCACATAAGTCATGTGCTTTTTTCAGCATCCATTTATTCGTATCGGAGACGAGCGGTTTATAGGTGCCTCCCTTTTCATAATAGACCAGTGCAATTTCGTAGATAATTTCAGCATGTGACGGATGAGCCTTGTGTTTTTTTTCAAGAGTATTGAGCGCGTTGAGATACAATTCATCCTTTTTTTCCACTACTGCTTTGGATTGCACAAATTTCAAGCGTTTGAGGTCCGCATCAATGAGTGCCGCAGGATCACTGTCATTCTTGTGGAATGCGAGGAGATCCTGCAGTATGTGTAGTGCCTTAAGCTGCAGGGAAAAGGAGTCTCTGGAGCTGATAGACATTTTGATAAAGGTATTTGCCGGTGAGAAGTACTGCGGGTCGTCGATCTCGAATGTGTATGCCGGGCGGATAAGGTCGACCTCTTCGTTGATAAAGAAGTCAACGGCGCGGTGTGCGAGAAAATCGTAGAGTGTCGGACGCAGTTTCCGCAAACTTTTATCTTCCACTATCATTATCTCATCGTAAATGTCCACTTCGGTTCTTTTAAGTTTGTCCGCTTCTTTGAGCGATTGCTGAAAGTGGAATAGTGTCTTTTCAGCGATACGTTTCAGATCCCAGGTGCGTATGTCTTCAGGCTTGAACGCGACAGTCCGGGAGCGTTCATTGAAGCGCCACCGGTTGGTGGTGTAGTATTGCCAGTAAATACCGGCAAGCACCGAATGGAGCACCGGTTTTATAGGATATTCCGCTGTTTCGATTTCTGTGGAAAGCTTGTGTATTGACTGTATATAATTCTCTTCTTCGATGTAGGATTCGAATTTTAACTTATGGAGAACTGCTTTTATCAATTGTGGGGCATTTTTCTCCTTCTTCGCTTTCTCATAGATACCGTCGGCGATTTCCAGTACCGAGCGGGTCAACCCCTTTGAAGCGAGTGAGTCTACACTTTTCCAGAGAGCTGTGTAGCCGGTGCTGTCGTAGTTGAACACCAGCGGCCCGCTGTTTTTCCGTCGTTGCTTTTCGGAACAGATAATGGCTGTTGCCGTTGCTGCAATTATGATACAGGCGATGGAGAATACTTTGAATGTTTTCATGGAGCGGTCCTTTCAAAGGTTTCGTTGTATCTGCGGTATATGATTTAAATTATGTCATTGTTACCGGTTGATCCATGATGAATTTGGTTTATTGGTATTAGACAGGAATGAGGAGAAAATGTTCCAAAAATTTCTAATTGTGGTGTGCCGGCTGATTTACAAAAAGTATCTATTGCGGAGAAAGGGCATCACCCCAGAGCTGCAACCTGCAGGAGCCGGGAAAAATTATCGATACGGCGTACCGCTCCCTCTTTGTAAAAATCCGTACTATATCCAAAAATAGTAAAAAATCGTTATAATTTAAAGGATTTCGGATAGAAACAGGTAACACTTTTTTAGCAGTCATTCTGAAATAATAATCTTTTGATGTGCTGAAATAGCGGCATCCGTGCTTATAAATTGAACAATGTATGTACCGTTTGGTAGCGTGGTAAAAGTATCATTAAAACTGATAGTGTTATTATCTGTTCTGCAATAAAACGTTTGTTTCCCTGTTATACGGCCATGACAGTTCAGTAAGTTTACTGAAAGATTACCGGTAAAAGAAGTATTATTAATCATAGTATAGTTCCATTTTTGAGAAGGATTTTTAACTAAATAAAAGTCTGATATGTTTTTCTTTTTAACGAATGTATTTTCATCCGTTATGACGACAGCATCATTTGCATTAGAGAAATTATGATATACACCGTCACGTGTACCGACATAATAATCTACAAATAAATTAAGAGGGGGATTTTGGGAATGATAACAGATACATACAGGTTCTGCAGGAATTTCTCTCACTTTTTCCCAGGGAGTATAATAACCGTGAATTGCGGAGGAAAAAAATATTCCTGACTGTGTTGCAATAACACAAAAGCTGCCACGATCGTACCTTTGCTCAGGATTACCATGTGTTGGTATTAATATTACAAAAGCCGCCATTTTCTTCACTGGTTCCTTTATCTGTAATTGTGGCAGCCATAACCAATTTTGGTCTTCATAATCGTAGCGTATAACACTTGAATCATAGGTGCCTGTATATAATGCATATCTGTCTTGCTGCTCAAAATAATTCACTTCAGATATATCGGTTATACAATGCTCTTTTATTATTGATAATACGGAGTCCTGTCTTTCCAACAGGGCACCATCAACAGGGCTATTACCGGGGATAGAATCATATCCGCCTGCCAATAATGTTTTTGTTGTATAGGGAATATAAAGTTCTGAGCATACCGGATTGTTAATGCCAAAGCACCCACTTGGGCTGGCTAAGAGAATTTTACTATTCATTGAACCATTTTCCTCTATAACACACTGCCATATTGAATCCTTATACCCATAGTAGAGGGTGTCGGCATTTTTGCCTTTAATAGCAATGGATTGAACATTTTGTACAGGATTGACATGTGTAATAGTAAAAAAAGGCACTGTGTCAATTTTTCTGCCAACGGCAACTGCACCTTCGCTATTTTTCTTCAAAGCAAGCGCAATATCTCCTGTCTCCTTAGATTCATAGATATCAATAATTGTATAATCAAAAACCGGAAATTCAACAGGGAACGGTACGTCAATCCATTGTGAAGAATCAGCTTGATAGATATACAACGCACCGTTTGTGCCGGCAATAAGCAGCTCTGATACTTCCAAATAAGAAATACATTCTATATGATTTTCTGAAAGGCCAAAATATTCCCATTCTTGCCACTTTATATCATAGGATTTGCAGAGACAGTACCTCTTATACAGAAGGAATAAAATGAATAATGCAGTCAGATAATACAGTGGAGATAGTGTACATCTTTTTATCATGCTCCGACCCTTTTACCTGATATAGTAAAAAAATATTTAAAATTACACTGTGTACCATAAATATAAATAGAAATTTGATATAGCTCAGATAAAATAATTTTGAAAAGCCATTTTCTGTTTTCTCACAGAAAACACTTTTTATCATTTTGTTAAAAAACGGCAATAATAATGTCATGTTTTTGTACTATTTTTGTGAGTGAAAAGCTTCGCCTTTTTCATACCGATATTAAGGAGTGTGGTATGCACTTAAAAAAAGTAATTGCAGCAATATTCGTACTACTATATTCAGGTATAATATATGGAAACGAGATAGTAGTAAATGTTACTCCATACGCTTCAGGTTTTATCATCATTCATTATCCTTTCTGGCATAAAAGTAAAGATATTAACAAATGGTATGATGATACAATTTCTTTTTCAACAGGGACAAAAATTGCCTTTATGGAATTAAATCAAATGATAACTCGAAATTATCTTGCAGCAGGCGGCATGGTATTGATTGATTCCATTTCTTCTATGCATTATAAATTCAGTGAAAAGTCCGAAAAAATATATGAAAATTGGGACCCGTCTAATTTTTATCAGGGAATGTATCTAACCACAGTAAAAAATCCGGATACAAATTGGAATGAATCGATGCGTTATCCTGATTCTCTTGCTCCCTGTGATACTTTTGTTGCTTTTAATCCCGGCAATCCCGACTCTATTGTTTTTATAAAGTCACGAAGTATATATACTATCAATTTTTCACTTGGTACATACCTGTGGTATACATGGGAAATAGAAAATTATAATTCTATTTGTTATTTAAAAGACTGTAACAATAATCATTTTAAAGTTCAAATCGCTGAATTAGATACTATCCAAAAGAATCAAGGCCCACTTGGCACAGGAGTATATCCAGATACTTTCATTTTTTTCTGGGCGGCGGATTCCTGCGGAAACGGCATATTCAAGCACGATCCCACAGCAAATAAAACAATACAGCAAACAGAGTCTGAAACCGAAATGATTTTTATCTCAAAACAGAACGGCAGACCATATCTCCATTTATCAAACAGCGTAAATACCGTAAAAGAAATCACGGTTGACATTTATAATCTAAAAGGCAGAAGAATCCTGGCTGCATCTGTATCATCAATGAAACCGGTGTGTTTATCGCGACTTCATGCAGGGGTTTATCTGGCATATTTCAGTACCGGAAGCGGAAAATTGATACGTACTTTTACGCTTGCCCACTGATGATTGTTTATAACGTAACACTTCCTGGTGCAATAGTACAGTCTGTGGAAGTTAAAAACAACCAGAAACATATTTTGTCGTTAAATAACTTCATAAATTGCCTGGAAAAGGCAATTTATACATCAAACTGTGGAACTAAACATCCACACTTTCTAAATAAAAAGCTGAAAATCACCCTGCTCTGGAATATATTAATTGTAACATCCTGGGGAGTAGGCGTGGGGAGCACTTCTTCAGCTATGCTGTCTTTTTCCCCTCAGTTTTTAAATAAATAATCACACGAATTAAATGTAGCCAATGAATACAGTTTTTGAATATCTTGAATACCGTGATTTCCTGAGAGACTTCTATGAAGATCAGAAGGGAAAACACCCCTATTTTTCCTACCGCTATTTTGGCAAACGAATTGGGGTGGACGCGAGTTTTTTAGTGAAAGTTATTCAGAAGCAGATGCATCTTTCGGCAAAAACCATTCCGCGGCTTGTCGGGTTTCTTAAATTGGGAAAAAAAGAGGCGGAATATTTCGAGTTGCTCGTTTCATTCAGTAAAGCAAAGAAGAACAGCGATATCAAACTTTATTTTGAGAAACTGCTTTCTTACCGTTCACCCTATGTAAAAACTGTTGAAGCGGATGCATATTCATTTTTCAGTACCTGGTACAATATCGCTATCTATGAATTGTTAACCTTCTATCCCTTTAAAGGAAGTGTGCGTGAGCTGGCACAAAAACTGAATCCACCCATATCGGTGCAGGATGCGAAAAAAGCACTTGCCCTGCTTCAACGACTGGGATTTGTTACAAAACATAAAGACGGCACCTATACGGTGACCAGTAAACTGTTGACAACGGGAGAGAAGTGGCAGTCTGTCGCGATAAATAATTTCCAGAAAAAGATGATTGCATTGAGCGGTGAGGCGATCGATCGGTTTCAAAAAAAGGATCGTGATATCTCTACAGTGACGGTGAGCCTTTCGCAGGGGCAGGTTGAGTGTATGAAGGAGAAGATTCGGCTTCTGCGCCAGGAACTGTTAGAGACGGCTGACCGGGAAGAGCATGCTGAGGGTGTGTATCAGGTGAATTTTCAGGTGTTTCCGTTAACCACAGTTGAACGAAAGGGAAGAAAATGAGACAGGCCATATATTTTCTGATTTCCCTTTCCGTTCTGGTGTTGGGCTATTCCTGCAGCAACCAGGTGGCAGGGGTTGAGACAACCAACGGTATGGTTACAGCGGTGATACATAACAGTGATGGTACAGTTGCTGCACAGGCGAGTATCAAACTTGTCCCGGTTGGGTATAATCCGGTGAAGGATGATGCATTGCCTGATTATTTGCAGGGGATAACCAATGAAAATGGAAAACATGTTT
>CAZIYW010000154.1:0-10581 GCA_964543525.1 uncultured Fibrobacterota bacterium
ACAAGAAAATGATCTCTACGAACAAGCATGGCTCTTATGGAATAAAGTTAATGATTGGATAACTCAATTAATTCTTAAAAAACAAAATAGCTCGAAAAATAACTTATTTTTAAAGAAAGCTGCCTAAAGAGAACTTATGACTGTAGAGTTCTCAGGGAAAATGTTTTATTTCACCCAGACGATCCTTTTAACAGCCTCTCTTCCTTTGCCATACACCCGGGTGATATATATACCACCTGCAAGTGCAGCACCATCCCAGCGAACCTCATGACAGCCTGTATGCATTAACCGCTTTGAAGCAGCTACCTGCATTTGCTTTCCATCTATACCAAATATGACGATATCATACTGACCCTTTTCGGGAATGGTGAGTGCTATCGTATGTGCAGTAATACGGCCGATTGACAAATGACCTTCTGCTATATCCGGCATGCCATTGCCTGAAATCTCCGTGGGCTCATATTTAATCAGGCAGGCCGGATCACCAAACAGGTTATACATTTTCGAGCCGCTCTCTTTCTCCACCGTTGCCACAAACTGCATTGAATCATCAATAGATTCTGTAGAATCAAACACAAAGGTTTTACCGTAATCAAACACCTGACCGATAGTATACAGGTCTTCAAGACTGGCACCGCGTGCCATACCTACATTGAGCGCTTTCTGATAGCTGCTTGAAGTAACCGATGCACCGGTAAACATAACCGCCCCGCACTCCGCACCTATCCAGGTCTCAGCGAAACATTCACTGCTGTTCTGAAACGTACCGTTGGAGCAGGCATAGCCCCAGACAAAGGGATAAACCTCGGTATTGGTCATATTACGCACATCACTTTGATTGAGCCCGTTTTGCCAGCCGCTTGACGAGCCGTGGCCTTCATAAGAGACAAACCGTGTATTGTTGCCGTTAATCTGTTTGCGCAGGTCAGCAGTAAAATTATCGCCGCTGCCGGCGTCAGGTACCATCCAGCTGATTGCCCAGCCGCCCGGCTCCCAGCAGTGACGGCGAATATAACTGCACTGCATCACCATATGCTCATGTTCAAAAGTGGAATAAATCGTTGTGGTGTCGGGGTAGTCTTTGATATGCCGGTCCGTATGGATTGTCTTGCGGACTATATTTCCCAGGGAGGTCGCATTACGCACACAGAACACCCCCACATGAATATCGGTATAATTATCATTACCGTCAATGAGGCCATACTGCCAGAATGATGAAGGCCCGGAGGTATAATAGGGAAGATTATCCCTGTTTCCTACAAACAGCACATAGGTGAGCCCTTCACTATATAAATCCTTCAGATAGTTCTCAATTTCTCCTGTCGTGTTCCCCACATCATCAGTGCTGACTTTCGTCACCGTATAGGTTTCTTCACGAAAGGTCACAAATGAGTCAAGTGCCGGGTTGTCCTCAAACTCCGGCGCCGCAATAATAAGGTAATTTTCTTTTGTCGCCGGGGTTCGCAGTGGCTTATCATAGTTAACAAAAAGGTGTTTAACATAGGCATGGCTCGTTTTTGATGCAAGCGACGGAATCGCGGCAACGCCTTCAGGAAGGTGTATTGTCATTGAAAACTTTTTCACCACAGTCAACAGATTATCCCGCGGATTATAGGAAAAGGGATGCAGTGTTATTTCCACACCGGGTACCCCATGGCATACAAACGGCTCGGAAACCGTGACAAGCGGTGACCGCGCACCCTCTGTCGCGTAATAGCGGGTATCGATCCTGAAAGGCCGCTCCCCAATATCCCTGTTTACCGGCCGGTCCTGCTGTAAAGGATGCAGCTTAGCAGCAAGGACAATCTCTTCCGTTTCCAGAATTTTGGTCTCGATCTGCGGAACTACCTTGTTCTTACCGATAGCAAGCCGAAACATTTTAACCGGCAATGCAGGTTTGCCTATATCGCCGTCAGGAAGATATCCGCCACCCGCCTTGATAAAGAGATACCCGTTTCCTATTCTCCCGATCGTATAGTCCGGCAACTCTACAACAGCAGTATAGGTATAATCGCCGCTCTTCTGCAGATTAACTGCTTCGGCAACGGAAAAAACTCCGACAATAACGGTAACAGAAAATAAAAAGATGAAACTTCTCATCCCGCTCCCCTTCAGATAAGAAATTTAATGGATAAATGTGGGCCCCTGGAGTGTATTACACATAGTCTATACAAAATATAGCATAATATCGCCTTGAAAATGGGAAAATCTGGGTTCCGGTTATACAAAGTGTACACTAATTCAGACCGGTTATAAGAGCGAATGTGTAACCTGACAATGCTCTTTCTGCACATTTATCAACAATATTGCTGGAAAAACAAACATCCTATATAAAACCACAGCGCAATAACAGAGGTCTAATATTACAACTGCGCATGAGGGGGCTGTAATATTTTTGATAGTATATTGCGCCATGGTTATGTTGATTTAGTGGCTATTTACTATATCTGACTATTTTTCCTCCTTTCCATTCAGTCCCTGTTTTATTAGAATAGAAATAAACGCCGCTCCCAACGGCATTGCCATATTGATCCCTGCCGTCCCAGAAGAACCGGCAGACGCCGTTATTAGAACAACCACCGCATAACGATGCAATTTTTTTGCCGCTGCTGTTAAAAATAGTCAGCCGCCCGTCAGTGCTTTGATTTACCGATATGATAATTGTGATACGGTTTTGAAATGGATTGAAACTTACCGAATGGGTGTTGTTCGGTATTCCTTTAGCCGGGTCATCCTTTTCAATCGTGCCGGTAATATCGGTCAGCAGTTCTTCAGGATTATCACAATCGCAGGCATCGCGGATTCGCTGAATCTCCGAGAGCATCTCCTGCTCCTGCACCAGTTGGTTGAGCTGATCCGAATCGGGCTGCATGCCGGGGTAGTTTGTACGCAGGTACATCCATGCCCGTCCCCACAGGGTCAGAATCAGCTCCAACCAGACTTTATTGGCAAACAGGTATTCATACTGGTCAGGATGCTCGTTTCTGATTTTTCTGAGGTACCGCTGACACCACCACAGCCAGGTCAGCATCGCATGACGGTTGCTGTCCGGCCGGTTATAATCCTGGAAATAATACGCAGTGGCAAGGGAGTTGATATACTGGACAAACTCTTCGATAAGGTGGTTAAATCCCTGATCGCCGGAGTCAAACTTACTGTCTGCAGGATCGCCGCACAGGTAGGTCTCCGCGTAAGACTTATCGCACCCGAACGGCCCTTCTCCGAATTCTTTACTGGTGAAAATTTTATCTGACTGAGCGGGAGGCCGTTTATAATTCTGATCGTCGGCGAGCAGCAGAGAGCGCTCCATGGAATACATCGGACTGGATGATGTTGTCTTTTTACCGTGCATACCCGGTGCAGTGAAACTGAGAGAAGTACCGCCGGGATCGAGCGAGATAAAATACCGGTTCTCCGGTGTCTGCTTGTCAATGCCATGACCGATCTCATGTATTACCAGTCCAAGGCTTCGCATGACCGACGAGGCGCTCTCTTTTGACCAGAGCCATTGATCAACCGCGGACTGGCCGCCGGCCTGTTCTATAATACTTTTACCGGTGGGATAGCGCCGCTCAAGCACTCCGTAAATAAATGCCATATAATTGTTCTTGCTGTAGCCGGAGACGAGATCCTGAATATCGGGGAGCTGGTCGGATTCAATAAAATTCTCTTTAGGACCCGTAATATACTCGCCGTCAATGCAGTTTTTATCTACCAGAACAATCTTACCGGTATAACCTGAGCCGCTATTTTCGACTGCCATTACCTTTTCCATCATGCCAACCAGCAGAATGATAATCACATCTTTTATTATTCTACTTACCATTATTCCCTCCCGTATAAATTTGATGTATAAAAACGGAGCAGCAACGAAGAGGGACGGGCTCTATAATCAGGCCATTATAGAGGGGAGAGGTTCCGACGGCAACTTCGCCGCACTCCGTATTTTTCATAATCGATTTTTCCATTCCTTTAATACAGTAAAAACTTTTTCTCATCATGATACCCATCTGCATGAACCACGCAGAAATACATGCCGGGGCTGAGATTGCTAAGGGACATATTTACATATTTCTTCGGATTCAATTCCTGTTTCTGCAGAACTCCTGCACAGTTAACTATCGAAATGACTGCGTTACTGCAATGTAGCTGAATCGAAATACTCCTTTTTTGCTGATGAACCCTTAAGGAAAAGAGATTCTCTGTTTTCATACTCACCGGTATCACCTGCGGTTGTATCGCTGTAGCATCATCAAGAGGTATTTCTACCGCCTGGTTAATATCCTTATCCTCATTCTGGACAAATACGACACAGTAACAATCGTCCCGCTGCCACTGTGATGCAACGGTAAATGTTTGCTCAATTTCTTCAGTCTCACCTGCTGCAACAGTTATCGTCGTGCCGTTATAATCCGGCAGCATCATAAAACAGATTGCATAGCAGGTATCCTCATTGTATGGTGAACCCCATTCGTGTACCGAGTCCCTCTGGCAAATCGCACTATGACAGGTACCTTCAAATGTCCCTGAAGCTGTATTTTTTATATGCGCGATTATTGTTCCTTTACCGGTACTCACACTGTATTGATTTGAAAGGGTAATTTCCAAACCAGGCACCTGATTCTTCCGAATGTCAAACTCTTTTCGCATATCATTATAATCCGGAGTCTGCATACCGCCACCGAGAATTTTGCCGTCGGCAACCACATCTTTGGGTAATCCCATTATGTTGTAATCTTTTGCTCTACCTTTACCAACAGAATTCTGAAAATCACCGGATGTATGGTAAAAAATCATTGACAGAGAATCACCCACTTCATCCCTCAGCCTGAGGAGTGCCCGCACCGGCGGCACACACAGGTCTCACCAGGTCGCAGTAAAAACCTCAAACAGTACGGTCTTTCTCTGTTCTGCTGCGATTGATATAAACAGTACAAACAGCACTGTCAGCCATGTGCGCATAGTCCCTCCTTGTAATGAGTGTTATTACCTGCACCAATAAATCTTACCCGTCAAGGAAGCGTCTTCCGTTGCAACGGTGTAATAATACTGCCCCGACGGCACTCTCCCCAGGTATATGCATTGAGTATGGTTGCCGGCCCCCTTATACCCGGCACCAGCTTCAAAAATATTCTTTCCAGCCAGAGTAAATACCTGTATCGACACTTTTTGTGGTGTCGCAAGATGATACTGGATTCGTAATTCTCCGGTATTCGTGTTTACATACCCTCCGGCTATTGACAACCCCTTTACAGAAACCGGTTCAACATTTTCTGTTGTAAAATCAATAACCGGAAGGATCATGGCGTCACAATCCATATTGCTGAACACAGCGCTCAACGCCTTCCACGCATCGGTATAATAGAAAAACTGACGGGTTCTGTTTTCTCCTTTCCCATCGTGTTTCTCACTGTCATTACCCAGTACGCCAACAGTATCATCAACGAGAAGCGGTTCACTCTGATCATCATGGTACTCTATAAGCACCATAAATGGTTTTCCTTCTGTATTGAGTGCATTGTCAATTTTAAAGGAGGTAAAACTGTTGAACGTTGTATCCAGGTCACGAACCGATAAGGTTGCTGTTCCAAGTTCATCGGTTGGAATAGTATCCTTGTCTACCCGGCACACCCTGGCAGTAACAGTTCCGGGATTACCCACGGGAACGGCCTTGAAAAACATAACCAGTATCTCGACAACCCGCGCATTGGCAACACCATCATAGTGCATCCCAAGAGACCTGGAGAAGAGATACTTTTTCTCTATATCCCAACCCGTACCAAACACATACCCGGCCTCATTGGAGATGGAGTACATGAACAGATCACTTTTTCTGTCATAGTACTGGGAAAGGGTATCTTCTCCCCCGCCCTCTGAGAAATACAAGACATCCTGCACAACCGGCTTTCCCAGTACCTGCACCTGCGAAATCAGACAGCCTGTTAAAAGAAAGATACCCAGTACTACTTTATGCATCATTCAATCCATTTCTATTTACGTACACCAATGACATATTCCTTCGTCTCAGAACGCTCTTCCTTGTTGTCAAAGTAGTAGGTTACCGGAATTATAGCAGCATACCCGCCGGGACCGACCTCTCTTCCAAGTTGATTCCTGCCATCCCACACGAAGATAAGCTGCTTATTCTTTTTATGGTACCCCATCTTTGCATCACGAATAATCTCATTCCCGACAGCATCAAACAGGTTAAGGTACCCTTCGTAGCGATCCCGTTCAGAGACATTTTCAACAGGATCCGGCTCAAGAGTAATAACCATAATCCCCTTATATTCGCCATTCTTCGATTTGAGATTTTTAACGACCTCCTGTATTTCCGGTATTGCAGTAATCTCGCTGTTCAGCTTGTAACCGATATCTTTATCGCAAATCGTTGCTTTGACGATAAGCTCAAACGGTGCCGGTTTATATACCGTATCAGCAACGGTCTTAGCATTAATCTCCCGCCGGATATTCTTGGCATTATCCTGATTGTTACCAACCTCATCAACGACATTATTATCATACACCCAGTTAATCCGAATCGAATCGCCATCTTTTATTGCATCCGCACCACTGACCGAAAGCACCCGGAACTCTGCAAAATCGTCCTTGTACCTGAGGGGTTTCAATTTTGCCTCGTAAGTGTCATCCTGCGATATGCTGTAATAGGTAAACGGTTTTTCTTCTTCAATCTTTTCAACCGTTTCTGAAAGGACCACAGAAAGATTGTTATGGTTATCCTCTGAAATAAACTGCTGGGAACCCTGTATGATTAGAATAATAGAATCCACAAAATCAGCTTTCATGATTATCGGTGCGATTGAATCGATAATTTCAACTTCAGATTTCTCAAGAATGGTATTTCCATTGGGCAGTTTAATCTGCTTGTTTACCACCAGTTTGTCGTCTTTGGTGACATAGGTTTGTGGTTGTGAAGCCTTCTCTGTCACAACAACAGCAATACCACTGCTTACCACTTCATAGTTATCAATCGTAAATTTTCGGAAATCGGGAAGTTCTATGGCATCCATGATTTCATCCACATTACCTGCAGCGCTGCCACCGGAAATGCCTATAAACAGGCTGTCAACATATCCCTCAGCATCATTGTCAAAGTAGATTCCCTTAGTAACTTTTAAACTGGTAACCATATTGACCGGGATGACAATTTCAAATGTATCCAGCGGCAACTTCGGTTTTTCACTGTTGCGAAATACCGCTACCAGGGTATCGAATCCACTGTGCTGCAGAATACCGTCACCAACGGTTACATTACCCGGATTGATCTCCCGTTTAAACGTAAAGGAAAAGAGATTGTTCGAACCCTGCTTATCAAGAGTGAATGTTTCCCTGTCAATTTCACTTCCCCGTTTATTAAAAACTTCCACTTCAGCCTTTGTATAGGCATACTTCGCATCGCCGGGGTCAAACTCAAACCGGAGTTCCAGCTCATCCATGCTATTATCGTTAATACTGCTTATCTCGTTACCGTTATGATACATACCCAGCGTTCGATCCCAATACTTGACCTCAAAGGAATCCGGCGGATTAGTCATAGCATCATCGATATACACTGAAAAATCTATCGGTACCGTCGATTCTATTTCAACGGGGATTGTATCGCCGTTGATGGTGATGGAATCGTAGCTTACAATAAAGGTAATATTATAGACAAAATCGGTGGTACGGCCGGTGAGCGGTACAACACTCGGCAACACAAACTTCTTCCCGTCCCAAACGGCATTGCCATTCACGCCGTTAATTTCTATTTCCTGCGGTATAACCTGCACATTCTGCTCGAAAATAGAGATGACATTTTTCATCAAAAACTGCATGAGTGAATCATAGGTAGTATTTTCATACGGCCAGAGTGTGCTGATTGGGTTCGACGAGGAATAGCCGTTCTGTTTGATATTGTCGTTCATCTGCACGAGACTGTTAGGTGCCTGCCCGGTTTCAGTAAAAAAGATGGTAAATGTTGTCGGCACATCCGTTCCCTGAACATAGAGATTCATCGGACTGCCGTCAGTGGCTTCACCATCGGAGAAAAATATGCAGTAGTGATTCTCCTTTTTATAGGTTGAGGCACGCATTGCTTTTTTCGCGGCAATAAAACCGATATTTATATCCGTCCCCGGACTGAAGAAAAATTCAGCCGGTGCGGTTAGGTCTACCCATTCCCATTTAACAACTGTATCAGGCCCGGCCCAGTCAACATACAGGGTCTTGTTTTTTACCGTCGTTTCGAGTTTCTCCTTGATAATATCCGCACCGAGCTTCCCGTTATACATACGGTCAAGCTTAAGCAGCGGAATAAACCCGCCTTTATCAAAGAACATGGTGTTCGGCTCACCAGATACGGTCTGAAAAATTGCATCGGAGGTATCATAGTATAAACAACTGCCAAACACGGCAAGGCCCACCTCAATACCGGGAAATTTACGCTTATTTGAAAGGGTATCGATAAGATCACGGGTAACTTTAAAACGGTTGCCCAGCGGATCCTGCGGTATTTCAAGCGTACTGGATGCACTGTCATAACTGTACTCATACATACTGCCCGAATGATCGATTATGAAAAATATTGACGGTGTATCTACCAGAACTGTGAGACTCTCCGGGTGACTGACATAGATATATTCAGTCATGGCAACAATGTCTCCGGGTACATCCATGGTAGTATCGTTAAAATCCTCCGCATACCCTTTATAGAGGATTTTGCCGACCCGCTCGGCAGAGAGCGAAGTAATACAAAAAAGTAATAACAACAAAAGTAGATGTTGATTTTTAGTCAACCATTTGGGTAAAAAAATGCCTCGGCGCATCATAGATCCCCCCTACAGTGCGTTAAAGTTAACAGTTAGAAAGCTATAAATCAGAAATGTGTATGGTCCCTAAAGGCAGGCAGTTTTTTCAATCATGCGTCAGAGACAATTTTAATGTCCCCCCCTTGACTATGAGAAATGTCTCTGCTTTTCAGGAACCTTGTTTAACTGTGTCTCAATCGCTCCTTCCGAAATGAGTTACAGGACTATTTGCTTTTTTAAGTATTTATCCAAGACTGTCATTCCGGTAAGTTTTTAAGCCGGAATCCGGTTTTTTAAGCAATTTAAGGAATAGATTCCCGCTAAAAGCATGCGGGAATGACAACTCAGGTAATTATCTCCTTGAAAATTGAACCATCACAATACCATTATATTTCGTTGCAAAGTAAACTGTTTTATCAATACCCACACCAATATCATTGATCGTGGCAATTCCTTTAAGCGCATCGGTATTTAACGAGTTGTACAGCACTGAAGGACTGCCGATTTTAATAATGTTGCCGTTAAAATAGGAGCCTGCCCAGATATTTTCATTCCAATCTACAGCCAGGCTTTTCAATGAAGGATTGATACTGGCAAGAATTGCATTATCAACCAGAGTCCAGGTATCACGATAGTGTACCAGCCCGTCATCTGTGGCCATCCACCAGCTGTTTTCTGAATCAACGGCAACATCATGAATCGCTACAGGAATAGTGGAACTTGAGATAAGGTACCACCTTGTTTTATCAAAGGTAAATAGTCCGTTCTCCGTGCCGACTAACAGCATGCCTTGCCGGTCAACCGCAAGCGCGTTTACAAACACCATAGGCAGATGATTTATAATTGCAGTATGCTCTATCCACTTTAACCCGTCAAACTCAATGCACCCTTCCATAGCACCAAACCAGGGATGCCCTGTACTGTCAATGGCAACTGATGTCACTGAATGATAGGAGAGGCCGGTATTTGCCATGGTATATACCTGCATAACACCATTCTGAATACTGACCATACCGCCGGTGGTCGCCACCCATATTGTTCCATCCAGCCCCTGGGCAACTCCACGGACTATATTACTCGGTAGTTCCGAGTTCTGCATATTATATACACTCCAACTGCTGCCGTCATAGGCAGCAAGGCCACCCTTTTCCGTGCCTACCCATAAAATACCCGTTCTGTCAACCATGAGTGCATATACCACATCATCCGGCAATGCAGAGTTCGAAGTGGTTATTGTTGACCATACTACCTGAGTGGTTGTGAGATCGATAGTATCGTTTGGGGTGATAGTCAGAACATCGGTAAGCGGTACCGGATTGAACAGTGTGTCTGCTTTACCGAAATAGATTCCCGGTATCGTTGCGGAAGGAATCGAGCTGAAAACAACCTGGATAGTGTAGTTACCTGAATTATTATTATCATCTACAAACTTCTGATATAGATCCGTTCCCGGTATAAAAAGGTAGCTTGTCAGTGTATCAACCGAATCAGCAAGCTCTATCTTCGCAGCACCGGTCTCCTGCAGCGTATCAATCAGGGTAATGTTATCTTTTTCTACTGTAATATCTGCCTGATAGAGACGAGTATTGTTGTATGCAGCAAGAAGATTAAAGATACCAGGTTCTGGAACTGTAAAAACATGTTTTCCATTTTCACCCCATATAAACCAGAGGCCTATCATTTTTCAAACCTCAACTTTGATTTATTAAAAATGACTTCCTCATTATCAAAATATTCATTAATAAGTCCTGAGTTAGTCACAATCTCTGGTTTT
>CAZIYW010000155.1:0-1192 GCA_964543525.1 uncultured Fibrobacterota bacterium
AATAATTTAAAGCGAAGTTTAACAATATGCCGAGAAATTGGCAACAAAAACAGGGAAGGAGCAACACTCAATGATATCAGTCAAATATTCAAGGCAAGAGGTGATTATGACACTGCTTTTAAGTATCTAGAAAAAAGCCTGGCAATCACACAGGAAATAGGTAATAAAAGTGGTGAAGGTACCACGCTTAATAATATTGGCGGTATTTATTATAAAAGAGGCGATTATAATGCGGCATTAGATTATATAAAAAAAAGCCTAGCAATCAATAAGGAAATCGGGGATAAAAGCAGTGAGATGACAACACTGCACAATATAGCAATGATTGCTTATAATAAAAAAGATTGGAAACAATACGTGCAATACGAAACGACAGCTTATTCACTAGCAATAGAAATAAGCGATGCTGAGGGAATGTACAACGTTGGAAAAATACTTGGAGAGGTTCTGTGTTCAGCTGAACAGAAAAAGCAGGGTCTTGCCATATTACAGCGTGCATATACGATAGGATTGCAGGCCGGTTATCCAGATGTAGACAAAGTAAAAGAAATTCTGGAAAAATACAAATAAGGCGTAAGGAAAACAAGTCATGTTAAGTAAAAAACTTTCTGAAGCTGAACATTAAACTCAGAAGCCTCGGTTCTTTCAACAATCGAAATCATCTCTTTTTCTATTTCCGAATGTATTATTATTAAGCGTTAATTCATTAATCTAAAAGAGTTGTTTCAATTTCGCATAATGTATAATTGAGTTCATGTTTTTATCCCAGGCTAACGAGTTAAGCCAACCTGAGTATTTTGAAAATGATATAAACAACAAGCCGTTAAAAATGTAAAATTACAGATGTACACGCTATATATCTCTTAAAGTTATTAGAAAAATAATGATCCCCACACCATTAAAATCAACCAAATCGAAATCACATACCAGTCCCCTTATTCTTATTTTCTCAACCCGCGACAACATTCGTGAAATTCTGACGGTAGGTCTCCTGCAGTACAATTACCGCATTACCCAGGCGAACAATTCAAACGTTGCCAGCCTGAAAGCGAACCAGTTTGTTCCGGACCTTGTTATTGCGGACATTACGCCTAAAAACGCGAAAGATATACTCATGGTAAACCGTCTGCATCATTCCGAACGAACCCGTAATACTCCTCTTCTCGCAGTGGTGCCGCGTACAATAAAGGAA
>CAZIYW010000155.1:1292-10553 GCA_964543525.1 uncultured Fibrobacterota bacterium
AAAAACTGGAGAAGGTGCTGAATGCAAAGGCTGATCTGGAAGGCTCCCCGGATAATGCACTATTCTTTCTCATTGAATACCCTTTCAATTTTGCCGATCTTTTAAAGAAGATAACGGATATTCTGAGTCGTTTCGGTAATCCCCTGCCGCAAAAAAAGAACCTTGATGATGACGAAAAATTCAAGATTGTTACGGGCCAGCGCCTGTTTGATCCCTACATTAAAATAGCAACCAAACTGCGTGAGATAGCTGGACTGCTTCAGAAACAGTGGGCGTTTCCTCATACGGTTGTAAAGGCGCTCGATATTGTGGGGTCGGAAAAGAGCTGCAGTGAAGAGCTTGCCAAATGCATAAAATCTGATCTTTCAGCCTCCGCTGCTATTCTGAAAGTTGCCAATACGGTTCTTTATGCAAAGCGCCAGAAAAGAATAACGGATATCAAGGAGAGTGTGGTACGACTTGGATTTCAGCAGACGCGTAATCTGCTCTCCTGCTTATCGCTTATTGACCTCACGTCAGAAAGTTATGGCGAGTCGGGTTTTACCCGGCGTGAATTCTGGCTCCATTCTCTCGCCGTTGCCCTTATTGCATCAAAGCTGTGTGAAGACTGCGCATACCCGCGGCCGGAGTTGGCCTTTCTGACCGGGCTTATCCATGATCTGGGGAAAGTACCTCTGGATAACAATTTTAAGAATGTATTCCCGAAACTGCTCGAAGAGACAACCTCCCGCGGCAATATGTTTTATCGAACCAAGTTGTTACTGATGAATTTCAGCCATGCAGACCTTGGGCATTACCTGGTCAACCAGTGGAATTTCCCCTCAAGCATATCACAGGGCATTCTCAACCACCATAATCCCGAACGGATAATGGTGACGACACCGGTTGCGGACCGTATTCTTTTTGAGGCTGTTTTTATTGCAAATCAAATAGCAAAGGCAATGAATCTTGGTCACAGCTGTGACGAGATTCTCCAGAAGGTTCCCTATCAGATGCTTCGCGACCTTTCTATTCCCAGAGGGCCGACAGCCAGTTTTATTTCGACCGTGATACGAAACCTTAATCATATGGCCAAATTTTTAAATATCGATATCAAAAATCTTACTTTGACTCAACCGGCGCAGGATTCACCTGAAGGCGAGATCCTTTTTGTGTATGGCGATCATCCTGATTTTCATCCGCTGGTTCTCGCACTGCGACATAATGGGTATACGGTACATATTTCAAAACAACTCCCGTCAAAACCAGCCCCGTCAACACGCGTCATTATCTCCATGCCAGATGAGAAAAGCCCTCTTGACATCATGCTGTATGAAGATGATCAGAAAGGGACCGGCGATCCCTCACCATTGAAGATATTTATTGTTGATGTTGAGCCGCAGAATGCACCGATACAGGGATCGGGTGACAGCAATATACTGTTTATCAATCAGGATAATCTGGACATGCGCTTTATCCTCCATATCCTCGATAAATTCTACGGCAAGGTTATTATTCCTCAACAGACTGATATCGAACAGGATGTTGAGGAGTTTTTCAATCTGGGATAATTCCAATTGCCAATTTTTTCTTTTTCTCTATTTGATTCTCTTTTCGGCACGGTATCTATAAATGAGATAGGGTAGCCAGATAAGCCAGACCAGAAAAAGTGCCCACACACGCCCGTGCCAGAGAGCATAATCATTGAAAAGCCGGTACCATGAATGGTGCATGATATATTTACCGAAGGCAAACTCGAACGCAATAGTCAGAATCAGCCATATAACCCCCACCCGGATTGACGCCGGCCGTGAGTGGATATGCAGGAGCGGCCAAATACCCCACACATATATTCCGATAAAAAGGCATCCGGTCACGGTAGAAAGCTGGTGCGCAGTGAGTTCATTTACCAAAGGTCCGTATACCTTTTCTCTTAGCAGTGCATTCAGTATCATAATAGGAATCATCGAGAGCCAGAAAAGAACCCATCTCAGTAATTTCATAATTATCTCCATCCGTTGAATGCCATTACCCTGTCCGTTTAGAATACACCAGCATTAAAATACGGTATTGCAACATAAGAAAAGGCTTCCGTTTAAAAAACGGGAGCCTTTTCTTATTCTTACAGTTATTCGGTGTAATACATGGCACCTTTTTTATTTTTGGTTATACCATGATCCCCGCGGGGATAGTTCTCTTCCTCTTCACTGTCTTTGAGTGCCTGCTCAAACTCTTCGCCGTTGGTCAGAATTTTGTCCAGCCATCTGTTGAAGACATATTCGGACCAGTTGATCCAGAGCGGGGCAACACCGCCGACAAATGCTTTTGTTCCGCGTGCCATTACAAGTGGTTCGAAGGGCGTGTTGTGCACAAAACAGGAGTTGAGATAAATGATTTTATCTTTCAGATGATCGGTCGCCTGATTGTTCACCCAGTCTTCGGAAATTCTTGTATGGTTCGCCAGGAGAATACCGTCCCGGTGGCCGTGGCCGATCCTGCCGTACAATTTCAGGTTCGGGCAGGTAAGGTAGGCTTTAATCAGGTCGGCAGTAACTTCACTGCCGATTATTTTTTTAGCTGAATAACCGGCATTAACCGCGATATCATAGGCGGTATTAATACCAAAGACCGCCGACGGAATACCGTCTTCGCAGGTGGTGAACAGCATCTCTATTTCGGGATCCGGACAGGACCGGCACGGCTCGGAACCGTCACCGTTTTCCTCAGGAGCGGTATACCCGGATGATACGGAAAGCACCCGGTAATCCCCGTCGATATCAATTGTCCGGCCTTCGGCAAGGTATTGCTTTTTGGAAAAAAGATACACGCCGATATAGTCTGCTGCGTTGTTTTCGTCAAAGTACAGTTTTGCCGATGCCTTGTAAAAGGGAGTATTCTCATCCGTTAAATCAAGGGCGTCTCGTATACATTCGACAAGCTCGGCCCGGGAAATGTCCCTTACAAATTGTGTGTCGTCATTGACCAGCTCGACAACAACATCGGAAAACAGGGTTCCCCATAAAAGAACCAGCAGTGTAATAATGTGCTTTAAAAATCTATTTGTACGCATAGTAACTCCTTGTAAATTAATATTTGTGATACAGGAATGGTCCTGCTATTGTTCAAGTATTCCTATCGTTGACGGGGTGGCCGGGTGTATCTGTTCGAATTGGCCGGACTCACTGTACAGGACCCAGAGGCCGTTACAGGAAGCTGCTGTGGCGACCAGATCATCCTTTCCACCGCCGTCAATATCGCCCACTGCTATGTTGTCTACTGAATAGTTGCACAGTACCGCTACATCCTGTGACACACCATCCTTATACAGCACCTGTGTCCGGGTGGCATACACATAATCGTCATACCCGTCACCGGTGATGTCGCCGAAAGCAAAATCAACGACATTCGTATTGGCGAACTGACTCCAGTTTTCATCACTTGATGAGCGTTGCCATACCCCGTATCCGGTAGCGCCGGCAAAAACATCCTGCATGGCATTGAGGCGGATTCCGTCAACATCCATTGTTGTCGGATCCACTTCACCCGCTATTACCACTTCACCGTTTGCCTTTAATCCAACGGTGGAATTAGTAGCTGCATCAACGGCAATAATATTTTCCCACTCTGAAACATTGCATTGTCCGTACTTGTTGTTTCCCACGGCAAGCACCGTTCCGTCCGATTTCAGGCCTACACTGTGAGATGCGCCTGCCGCAACATCAATAATATCTGTTGCACCGGCAACATTGCATTGTCCGTCCGCATTATTACCGGTGGCAACGACCGTACCATCGGTTTTACATCCGACCGTGTGTGTCCATGAAGAAGCAATGTCAACTATATCGGTCCAATGTTCGACATCCAGGGCCCCGGCGAAGTTCATACCGACTGCGACTACGGTTTTATCGGATTTGATGCCAATGGTGTGCACATCACCGCATGTTACTTTTTCGATATCAGTCCAGCCACCGACATTGAACTGCAACCCCTCATCACCTTCAATACCGCGAGCCATAACCGTACCGTCATCTTTAACTGCCGCAAAATGACAGGGGCCGGCGTCAATAAATACAATATTTTTCCAGGCGTCAGGATCCCACATCTGAGCAGTAATAAGGCCGTTGGTCCTGATAGTGCCGTCGTTGTTGAGGCCGACACTGTATCTGTAGCCTGCACCGATTTGTTTCAACCCGTTCCAGCCGTTCACATCGCATTGACCGAAACGATTATCACCCATAGAAATTGCCTGACCACTTGTTTTTAACCCAAGCAGATGGGAGCCGCTTAATGATATACCCATAGGATATCCTGTTCCCAGATTGGGGGGCGTGCCACAGATACCGGTAGCAATGGTTGAGGGGGTGACTGTATGGAGCTGCTGAAGCTGGAGTATATCGCTGTTTAAAGCCCATAAACCATTTGTACCAAGGAGGGTACAAATTATCTTGCCTTCGCCGGAATTGGTAATATCGGCGACAGCAAGATTCGTGGCAGTTCCCGAGTATATCATCTCCCAGTCAGGCGTATTCAGTTCTTTCCAGAATATACCGTTGTCGGTACTGATAACCATATCGTCAACACCATCGCCGTTATAATCGCCTGCAGCAACATCAGAAGCGTCTGATGGATGAATCTGCTCCCATTCATCCAGGACAGGGTTATACAGCATACTGCCGCCGCCGTTAAATCCGGCAATGATAAAATCGTTTTGAGTCAATTTCCACCGGCATATCTGCGATAACCCGTAAAAGTCATACCCGGTAAACAGGATAGTACCGTTCTTTTTTATTGCAGCGGAAAAACCGTCACCGGCAATTATTGATTCAATCGCACGCCATGCCGACACGTTACACTGTTCTTTGGCGTTGTCTCCGGCCGCGACAACGGAACCGTCACTCTTAAGACCGAGTGTATGAGTTCTGCCGCAGCTGACTGCAGTGATATCGGACCAGCCGCTTACGTCACACTGTCCGTAACTGTTGTCACCCGTTGCAATGACCGTCCCGTCGGATTTTACACCGATGGTCTGATTCCACCGTGCAGCAACAGCAATAATATTTGTCCACGATGAGACATTGCACTGGCCGTGAGCATTACTTCCCGCGGCGATGACCGTACCGTCTGTGAGGAGCGCTATGGAGTGCTCAAAACCGGCGGCAACAGCCGTTACATTAGTCCATCCGGAAACATCACACTGCCCGGCAATGTTGCAGCCGGCAGCAATCACGGTGTTGTCAGATTTCAAGCCGAGTGTATGCATCGAACCTCCGGCGACAGCCGTAATATCTGTCCAACCCTCAACGTCACACTGGCCATAATAATTATATCCGTTTGCCGTAGCAGTGCCGTTTGCATGGAGCGCAATGCCGTACTGCATACCGCCTGCAAGCGCGATCACGTCGGTACATCCCATAAGGTCCGACGGGGTGCCTTTATAGGTTGCCAAGTTTAACATATACGCATCACCGGCGGCGAGGACAATACCGTCGGATCGTAAACCATAGATTATGCCATAGGCGCCGGCCAGCTGGCGCTGAGCAGCGTATACTATGTTAGCCAGGGCTACTGTTAACAAAATCAACAAGATCATTAACGTTTTTTTCATGATTACTCCAGTTTTTAAAGGTAGATAAAGATAAAAATCCAAAATTCGTTTTATCATGCTATTGTTAATTGTAAACATTTCGATCAGGTCGAACAAATCCATACAGTACTGCGTTAATTATCATAACGTTGTTGTTATTGACACCTCCTTTCCTGTTCCGTTTTATTAAAAAGTGGTTGGTGCACCATGCAATAATATATTTATTTTGTTGAATAAAATCAACACAAATTTATTAAAAATTTTATTCATATAATTTATTGTGGTTATATTGCCTTTAATTTCAAGCTGTTATGTAATATATTAATAAGTATAATGTTTCATATTAAGAGCATATTAAAATATATAATTATTTTAAAAGCTACAAATTGTTCGTAAAAATCACGCTGATTGCTAGTATCATGTACTAGTTTTTGAAATAGCAGGGGAACACTCACAAACCGCAAATAATAGTAAGTCCAGTCGATTATTGGTTCAGGTACAGACAGAAACTCGGTTAAGAATCATTGCAGGCACCTGGTGACTAGCGGTTATTGTCAAGAGAGAATGCAGCCGGAAAATTCGGCATAAAAAAATTATTAATTCACAGTTCAGGGGGCAGTGAATCACATAAGGGAAAGAATGATTTGACAGGCCTGACTATTTTTTCAATGGAATAACCATCCTGCTGTTATTCTGTACAACGGAAAGAATATACACGCCCTTTGCCAGGTGTGGTGTGTTAACCGTATGGACTGTATTTGTGTGTATATCACGAAAGCAAGATACTACACAGCCCTTTATAGATAGAATGACAATTGTTGCCGGGGAATCAGCCTGAAGACCACTCACTTGAATCCGGCGGTCACTGCGGAAAAAGCCTTTAATTACCGGTTTTTGGTTCATATTTTCGCTGATAACGTCGGTTCCCATTAACAACGAATCCAACACATGTTCAAGCTCGTCAGTATTTCGTGCGTTGCATACAATCTCTTTTGTCTCCGGACTCACCAGTCCTAATCTGGGGTATACGCCGGGGAAATAACCTTTTACTTCACTTAATTTCCTGTCCGCGCCCTCTTCACTGATCAGCGGATAAAGCGCCTGTACCGTGTCGATATAGGTTTTTTTCAGGGCTGCATCAGTCATAAACTGGACACCCAGTCCAAGACATACCACCTGTTTGGCGTTGTTTCCGTATTTGGTAAATGTCGTGTTAAACCGCCGGCCCTGAGATTTGCAGAGCGGTCAGTTACCGGGTTTTGCGAGAAAAAGTGCGAGCCATTGTTCTTTTTCAAGATAGCCGTAGAAATGGTGTGATTTTCCGGTGATATCTGTAAAGGTATAATCTTTGATTACTGTCCGGGCATTGACAACACACGCTGCAATAAGCGCTGTGAACAGCCCGGTTTTCAGAAGCATCATAGTATCCATTTCCTCATTTTACTATCACGCAACCGGCGAATCCTGTAGCGCCGGCGTATGGTTTAATATACTACTTTTCAGAAAATGGTTGTTGTTTTTTTGACTGGAGGGTAATTTTTTCATCAGCATTTTTTTATGGTTTGAGCCATAATTGATTTACGCACCGGTATGTCGCAGACAGGGAAAAAGGATTTTATATTTATCCCGTCTCCATACCTGACATGTATTCCAGACGACGGTAATCCGGTCGGTAAGAATCAACATGACAACCATTACTTTTATTATACTTTGTGATGCATGAGCAGTTCGGGAAGCTCTTTCATTGAAGAGAAAATAACTGCACCGCTGTTGAGAAAGGTGTCGGTAAGCGATTCGTTGAACGGTGTGATAAATCCGAACACTGTCATTCCCGCGGCACTGCCGGCTGTAACGCCCGGGATTGAGTCCTCGACTACCGCACACCTGCGGGGATTCGCATTGCACTGCTGTGCTGCGTGTACAAAGAGGTCCGGTGCGGGCTTACCGCGGGCAACATCATGGGCGCTGAAAATGCGGCCGGCAAATCGCGGCAGAAGACCTGTTACATCCAGGCTGACCTGCATCTTCTCATGGGCGCCGCTTGACGCCACACAAATTGGATAGGGGATAGCATTCAGAGCTTCTGCTATACCGGGAACCGGCTGCAGTGATTTCCTGAACTCCTCAAACAACCGATCGTAATATTTCTGTCCCAAATCCCCGGGAACCGGTCTGCCGAACAGCTCCGCAACCCGTTTCAGGCAGGTCTGCAGAGAATACCCGGTAAACCAGGAACGGGCGTCGTCAAGAGAAACCTCAAACCCTTCTTCGGCAAGCACCTGCGGAAACACCCGCTCCGCAATAGGCTCGCTGTCAACCAGCACTCCGTCACAATCGAAAATAATCAGATCCCAGGGCATGATAAAAGACTCCATAAAAAAAAGAAAGAGAATGGAATAATGGAGTGGTGGAATGGTGGGGAAAAATCATCATAAAGTCCCATCATTCCAGTATTCCGACACTCCAATCGTGGATAGTAATGATGGTTGGTATATCGTTATACGGAAAGTAGTTGGTCCACCGTTACCGACGCCATATCCCTGGCACGCAGATGCGCCCGCTCATCATCCTGCGCAGCGCCGACACCCAGTACTTTCATATTGCCGTTCAACGCAGCTTCAACGCCGGCCTTGGCATCCTCGACCACCAGGCACTCTTCCGGCGGTATACCCATACGCTCCGCAGCGATAAGAAAGACTTCGGGATCGGGTTTGCCCTTTTTAATATCGTTGCCGTCTGATGTTGCATCGAAATAATTATCAAGGCCGATGCGTTCGAGTATTTTCGGTGAGTTTTTACTTGATGAGCCGATTGAGATTTTGATGCCGCGCTTTTTAAGCTCTTCGAGAATGGGCATCACGCCCGGGAGGATATCATCAGGGGTGATATCCTGGAGCATCTCACGATAGTATCCGTTTTTACGCTCCGCCATTTCAAGCTTTTCCTCTTCGGTATAGGTTTTATCGGCCTTTTCAAGCAAAAACTCAAGGCTCTGCATACGGCTCACCCCGCGAAGGCGCATATTGTCTTCCCAGGTAAACGGAATACCCTCATCATCGGCCAGCCGTTTCCAGCCCTTATAATGACATTCGTCAGTCGAGACAATCACTCCGTCGAGATCAAATATGATTCCTTTAATCGGCATAATGATTTTCCTTTCAATGGGGGTATTGAGAAAATTGTTCAATTGTGTAAATATATAACATATGTAATTACTATTTAAACTGCAAGCTGAAAAAGTGGAGGGAAGGCCACAACTCATTAACCAATAGCATCTATATCCCAGGCTCCTCTGCCACTTCTGTTCCCACTGCAGCCGATTTCACCACTGCCGCTACAGTTCTCTGCTTCCGCACCGGTGTTTCAGTTTTATAAATACTATGGTATAGCATAAAAACAGGTTACACGGCAACGACATTTCCCTGATGGAGGAAAAAATGCGTAAAAATAAAATTTTTGTTGAAAGATGATTGAAATGTGCATATATTTATATTATAATTTAATTAATTAAACAATTGAATTGTTTAATTATATGATTTATAAAGAGATAATATCATTATTTATAATTTAATTATTTAAAAATATTTATTATATGAAACAAATAAATGTATTAAATATATGTGCGGTTATCAAACAGCCTTTTTTAAAAAGAAAAAGTCGACAAAGGATTTTTCAGGGTATTGTTTGTCTATAATATT
>CAZIYW010000156.1:0-9953 GCA_964543525.1 uncultured Fibrobacterota bacterium
CTCAATACCTTCACTTGCGTTACGGCTGACTTCCTCCTTCCCTCCGGCTTCATGCGTTGATGCCAGCTTTGCCCGGCGCACTCATATCCCTACCTTAAAAGAAAATTAGTGTGTAATGGTAATACGTCTCGTCAGAATGTCTTTTCCGCATTTTGTCCGAATGAGATACATACCGGCGCTGTGCGGCTGCCAGATATAGTATTCTGCAGCGTCAGAGACCTTTGCATTCCAGCACAGTCGACCGCGGGCATCAAAAACCTGCAGACTCTGCGGCGTCAGGTTGCCGACATGGATATGGACATTGCTCCCTGCTGTATTGACCCTGAACTGATTATGAATTCCGCCAAGCTGATTCTGAACATATACATCGGTCATATCCCATTTCGCATTAATAGTGTAGGCAATACCATTCAGCACTTCCAGTTTGCCGGAATATTCAATAAAGAGCTCTCTGTCAAAGCAGATTTCATCCTGATTAGAGGTAACGGTTGTATTAAGTTTTACCCCTACAAACAGGGTACATGCAGGCACAACATCATCAATGGTAAGTGTTTTGTCTGAACCGGTGGATGAATCCGCATAGTCGGCTGAATGATTAAAGGCAAAAGTGTCCTGTGCAGCGAAAAGATGAAAGTCATAGCCGTCTTCGCCGTCCAGCTCAATAGTAACATTTTTTGCAGGTTTTTCCAGAACAATGATGAAATGATGATATTGTTTATCACCTATTTTTGTATTTAAGGGATCATTATCAGAAGTCTCTTTATCCATGGTAATCGTTTTATTGTTCAGGAGCGAGTGCTTTATATCCGGGCGGCCGAGATCATCTGCAAGCAAGAGCAGGCATGCGCCCATATATCTTTTCTGGTCTTCCGCGCTCTTACCTTCAGGATGGCCGGTAATACCCAGCACGCGTCCGGTTGTGTCATTGTCTTTCCATGACCAGATAGCCGCATATCCTTTCAGGCTGGAACTATTGTGCATGGCGCATATTTCAGTTCCTGCAGGCATTTTGGTGGTGTCGACACTGCCGCCGTTGAAATGCATTACGTTATTCACGACGCTGCCTACCTCAAAGTCAAGGTATCCGATAAAGGGAGAGCCTTCATTGATTATTTTCTGGATTCCCTTGCCTGAAGTGTTTGGCCCATCCATCCCTCCCGGCCATATCTGAAACCAGGTCTTCTGCACCTGACCGCCCTGCCATACCGTTGATAACATATACGAGCCGGCACATGAGCCGAACTGGCTGCCACCATGGTAATAATGGTCTCTCACCCGCTGTCTGCCCTCAGTGCCAAGATCGCTGGAGTGACTCATATAGCCGCCGTGGTAGTAGATGATGGCGAAACGGGGATCGCCGTCAGGATACAACAGGTAGCCGTTATCATCGTTGGCATTTTCAATCATTATTTCAGCTTGTTTTGTTTTATTGCTGTTTGTTTCAAGATGTTCCATTGTAAAGTCGACATACTCACAATTGATTTTCATATTGGCACCATTAATTTGTGTGCCTTCATCCTGGAACACATCCTTATAAAATCCTTCAAGTCTGGCAAAAGAACTGGTTAAAACTGTGAATAAAAACAGCAGGCTGGATATGAAAATTGCTGAAGTTTTCATTGCCCCCCCCTTATGAAAAAATATGGTTAAATTATTAAAACCCTGTTATCTGTCTGTGCTGGCAATTTGTTGCATAAATTTTACATAATGCATCCCATATATATATAATCTATAAGTTATGTCGAAAAAAATCAGAAAAATGTATATTCGGGGATAAACTAGTGTGCACTATTTTAACCGGTTAAACAAAAAGGTGTACAATTACTTTAAAAATGGCTAATGCAAATTGCAAATTGCAAAATGAATAATGAAAATTATCAATTAACAATATAAAGAATATGATATTTATCGCAAAGATCGCAGACGGCATAAAGGAAAATCATATATATTAATTACTATATATAGGATTTTAACCCCCGGGGGTTTTCAGCCGCAAAAAATAAAGCCGCCACCTTTGGTGGTGGTCATGTGACTAAAAACCGTATAACTGGACTATTACTTTGTGAAGCGGATCATAGAATCGCGGAAACGATTTATATACCGGCTGACTCGGTATCATAAGATACACCATGTTCTTTTTATCGAACAGAACTTTCAATTTTTTTAATTCACCTGTTACCTTCTTTGGTGAGTATCCCAAGGAGTCAATATACAGTTTCTTCAATGCAGATGCCAATGATACATCCGATGTTGTATCAAAAAAATCCTTGCGCCAGTTATCGCCGGGTTTAAATACTTTTATAGCCTCTTCGGGCATCTTCTTTAAATACCAGTCCTTTTTACAGGGTAGGTACCCTTCACACCAGTCCATCATGCTTGGATTGCCAAAATCCTGATCTATTGCCTCATCTACGGATGTTTGCGTGAGAATTACCTCACCATTACATACAATTTTATATTCAACGGTAAATGGTTTTTTCCATGATTCTGCGGTTATATGGTAAAAAATCGAATCATTCTTTTCATCGCCAGTCAAATCGATCGGAAGAACTATCGTTGTATCGATCTGTGCCGAATTTTGCAGAACAGCTTCAGTGGGTTTCTGGTATATTATAATAATCATTAGAACAGTGACTAATAGCACGAAGGATGTTTTCTGTAGCACAGGTACCTCTTTTGTTGAGTGTGACATTTTATTAATATATTATATAGACTTGTTGCATAATTAAAATTAACATGAAAAATATGCTGTTTATACTTAAAAAAAGGCACTTTTTAATCCTAAAAACAAATTATGCAACAACTCTTATATGTAATTACCTAACATTAAAATATAGTATTTACATTTCTGATCACCAACATTTCGAGCAATGATGTCTCAGTAATATATTAAAGAAAAGCCCCCTTATTACCACTGGATTGGGGGCTTTAAAACTATTACTCATATCTGCGGCTTCTATTTCGTCACCGTAAAGCGCCGTGTAAGGATATCTTTTCCTGACTGTATGCGAATAAGATACATGCCCGCACTTTGCGGTTGCCAGGTATAACACTCAACAGATTCCGACATCTTCGCATTCCAGCAGAGCCTGCCGCGTGCATCAAATATCCGGAGACTCTGAGGACTACTTTTACCAACCCGGATATGTACCGTTTTCCCAATCATATTAACCGCGAATTGATTACGTATACCGCCGGGTTGATTCAGGTCATTGATATCGGTGATATCCCATGTTGCAGTAATGGTGTAGGCTATACCATTCAGGACCTCAGGCCGGCCTGAATATTCTGTAAAAAGATCTCTGTCAAAGCAGACCTCATCCTGATTTGAGATAACAGTGGTGTTTAATTTTACTCCGACATACAGGGTGCATGCAGGCACAACATCCTCAATGGAGAGTATTTTATCCGCACCGGAGGATGAATCTGCATAGTCGCCTGAATAGTTAAAAGCTAAGGTATCCTGTGCAGCGAAAAGATGAAAATCATAACCGTCTTCACCGTCCAGCTCAATTGAAACATTCTTTGCAGGGTTTTCCAATACAATAATAAAATGGTGGTACTGTTTATCGCCGATTTTTGTATATAAAGGGTCATTATCAGCGGTTTCTTTGTCCATGGTTATGGGTTCATTGTTTACCAGCTGGTGTTTAATATCAGGGCGGCCGAGGCCGTCCGCCAGCAGGAGCATTGAGGCGGTTATATATTTAATTTTTGATTCCGATGAGCTGCCTTCCGGATGACCGGTATGTCCTAAAACCCGGCCGGTAGTGTCGTTGTCTTTCCAGGTCCAGATGGCTCCGTATCCTTTTAGGCTGTTGCTGGTATGCATAGCACATATCTGGGTCCCCGGATACATGTCTGTGGCATCTATGCTGGCTCCGTTATTATGATACACACCACTTATTTCGTCACCTTCCTTAAAACCATTATAACCGATAAAGGGGGAACCCGCATTAATGATCTTATCAACGGGTGTACTGGAAACGTTAGGGCCGTTCATTCTACCCGGCCAGAGGTTAAAATAAACACCTGGATTTGATGCGGACAGCATATAAGATCCCGCGCAGGATCCAAACTGGCTTCCGCCATGATAATCAATGATCCCTTATTCTTTGTCTGCCATCAGATCCGAGATCGCTAATTTGAAGTTTGCCGAACAGAATCGATTGTTCTAATACGTGCTTCGTAATTCCTGTCAAATGTCTATTTTAAATAAATATTGAATTTTAGGCAATAGAAACCTATTCCTCTGCAAATGCGCATCGCAAAAGAAACTATAGGAATTCAACCCTGTAATAATCTATTTTTACGTTATTCACTTTGCAGAGCAAATCTGTTGATTTTTTATTGACAGACATGCGGTTTTACCGTGCGGAACCGGAAGTTAATTGTACAACGTTAAGGAACCTTTATGACACAAATTATGGGTGCATTTACGAAAGGTATTGTATGTACGTGTATGATACTGACCTCGCTCACCATAATAAACGCGCAGGAGTCGGATACCGTTCAGGCAGCAGGTGATTCAACTCAGGCTGAGTCGGATATACGCATGAGCGGTGCGATGACTTCTCATGATCAGATTTTTACTCCGGGTAATGCACTCAAGTTAACAGTGTATCCCGACACTGCAGGGTTTCCCAACGGTGTGTATATCATTGACGATAATGGCTATGTTGATTTCCCGATTATCGGGTACAAAAAGGTAACCGATAAAACAATAAGCAGGCTGGAATCTCTATTAAAAGATGCGTATGTTGAGTATCTTCCCCAGCCAAATATTCAGGTTCGGCCGCTCATTCGTGCGAGTGTTATCGGGGGATTTCATGTGCCGGGGTTATACTGGATAGACTCACGGGAGAGTATGTGGAGCCTTATCCAACGGGCCGGCGGCACGATTCGAGAGGATGGGATTGAAAAAGTAAAGTGGCGGCGTAATAATGAGACTATCGTAAAGAATTGCGTCTCTTACATTGAGTCGGGGAAATCCCTGCGGAGTATCGGATTTGAATCCGGTGATCAGGTGACGGTGACCCCTCGGCCGAAGCAACGGTTCTGGGATGTATTCAGGGGTGATGTGCTTCCCATGCTCACGGTCACGTTGTCGGCCATGGCTTCCGCCGCATCGGTATATATGGCCTATGAAACATTCAAGGACAGGCGGTAATATGACGGCTACCCCGCAGCCCCAGCAGCCGACGCCGCTGCGCGAAATAGATATTTCTCATTATGTTAAACATTACTGGCATTTGTTATGGCGCTGGAAATGGTGGATTGTGATAGCGGGCCCGGTTGTCAGCGCCGCAGCATTGATTTTCCAGGTTAAAGTTGCTCCCAATCCCGAGCTTACCGCCACCGTGCTAATCGGGCTCGAAAATACGACCAGTATGATAACCCCCGTGGATTTAGGTGATGTTGACAACAGCAAGGCGGAGATAATCAAGACACGCACCTTTCTTAAGGATATTGTCAGTCAATTATCCTTGCAGCTTGTGGTCGGCAAATATACCCGCAGTGAGATTTTTTCTGCAGTGCTGGTCGATTCTCTGGCAAAACCGGGCACATACAGTCTGGAGATCGATAAAGAAAATTCGGACGGGTATACCGTCACCTTTACAAGCAGGAGGCTAGGCTATAAGGACAAGGTGGTGGAGAGCGGTAAGCTGGCAAGCCTTGATGTGCTGAAACTGCCGGGAATATTTCTACAGTTTTCACGCGGCTTTCTTCGGAATCCTCACGAGGTTACCTTCTATATCCTCAGTATGCCCAAAGCCATTGAGAATCTGCATAACGGTATTTCTATTAAGCGCCCTGATTTCCGGCGCAATATTTACCATATCGAGGTTTCTTTAAAAGGCCGGGATTACAGCCTTATTGCTGAAATACTGAATGCCGTTGCCGATGCCTTCGTTGAGAAGAAGCTCATGTTTAAGCGGCGAAGGACACTGAATGTGTTGAATGTTCTTGAAAAGCAGTATAAAAAGGCACGGGACGGGCTTAACCGTGCAGAGAACCGGTTGAAACATTTCCGTTCGGCCAATCCCACCGTGGGCCTTACCCAGAGTACGCAGCAGACACTCAATACCATGGTCGAGATGGAGACCAATGCATTTACTATCAAGAATGCGCTTAAGGAGGCGGAAGATCTGCAAACCAAGTTGTACCGGGCATCCGGGGAGGATAAGACACAGGTAGCGGAGGAAATATTCGTTTTTCTCAATACCCAGGGCAGTACCGCGGCGCCGGTTTTGCAGGCGGAATTAAACCGGCTGCTCGGAGAAAAACGCTCGTTGCAGCAGAACTATGCGACGAATCATCCGCTGGCGAAGAAGAACAGAGATAATATTGACAAACTGCTCAAAAAAACACAGACGGCGCTGGGCAGCTTTATCAAGGATACTGAAAACAGGGTGTGGGAGAAAGCAACCGGTATTCAGGCCCTGTCCGATAAATTGCAGCGACTGCCGAGCAAAGAGCTCCAGTTGGCTGAGCTGCAGCGCCAGCATGAGGTCAATGCAGAGATATATTCAACGGTGTACGACCGGTATAACCAGGCAAAGCTGGCGGAGACCGTTGAGGTTGCCGATACCTATGTCATGGATTATGCGGTCCCGCCGATACCGCCACCCATGGATATGCGAAAAATACTGGGCATCTGTATGGTGCTGGGTCTGGCAATGGGATTCGGGCCGCCCATAGCACTGGATATGATCAGGAAAACAGTCCGCACCGAATTTGAGCTGCGCCAAATGACCAATATGCTTGTTCTTGAATCAATTCCGGAGATTATTCCGGCGAAAAGGAAAAATGAAAACAGCAGAAAAAAAGAAAAGAAGCAGTAAAAGCGCGGACAATGAGTTACTCAGTGATAAACTCATAACGTCTGAATACAGGTATGAATATATCAAAGAGCTGTTTCGCTCTTTACGGACAAAAATTCTCATGGGATTATATAATACTCCCGATAAAAGTCTGGTTGTTACCAGTCTGGAAGCGAAGTCGGGAAAAACAACCATAGCGTCAAATATAGCTATATCAATTGCCCAGCAGGATAAGAAAACAATCCTTATAGACGGCGATTTGAAACGGGGAAGTGTGCATTCTCTTTTTGAAATGGAAAAAGCGCCGGGGTTCTCGGAATTTCTCCGCGGGGAGGAAATGCTTTCCGCGGAATCCATCTATAGCCTGATACACGAGACCCATGTACCCAATCTATACGTCATACCTGCCGGTGAATATGTAACCAATTCTGCAGAGCTCCTTACCTCGAAGAGGTTTGAGCTGCTCAAGCAGTTATTGTCGCAGCAGTTTGAAGTAATCATCCTCGATACGCCGCCGCTTGGTGCATTAACCGACGCGGTTGTGGTGCATGAGCTTTTTTTCCGGTATATTATCATTGTGAAAGCGGGTGTCACCAATGTGGTGGATCTGAAAAAAAAGCTCAGAGAGTTCCCCATGCTGGAGAAGAAGATACTGGGGCTTGTATTAAACTACGCTATACTTGATAAAATAAGAGACTACTATAAGAAGTCGAAATATTATTGATACAGATGTGAAAAAGATTATTGCAAATTGTAAAAGTTAAAATGGTTAATGTAAATCGAAAAGATTATTTTTAAATTTACCCCTTACATGTTTATTTTACATACATTTTAATAATTTCTCGCAAAGTACGCAAAGATAAATTTGGATAGTATTTACTGCAATAACCTTTTAACCCATATGGAGATATTACTATCGCACATTGTTAGGGGACACTTAAAACCCGCTATTGATGGGCCCTTTCAGAGGGTTCAAAACCAGCCACTTTAAGACATGATTTAACTTATCTCCTTTATGATTAATTAGTGCCTATCCGAAAACCGGTTAAATTTAATAAAATTTCACTTTTCGCACATGACAATGTTACCGTATCGCGATAAGAATTTAAAAATTATAGTACCAGAAACGAATTATGCGACTCGAATATTGACAATTAGTAATCCTAATGCACATTTCACCGGCTCCTATTCCACTTGTTTCGCTTTTTACGCCGCTTTACTGCACAAACGGCGCAGCTGACTTTTTCGCAAACAATCCAATTCCCGCTCTTGTAAAATTTGACCAATAAGCTGAATATTACGCGCTATTATTGCAAATGCCACATATCTTTCAAAACCGACAAGCCCATGGTCACAGCACCAGTCAAGACTATGGTTCTCAGGTGCATGGATTGCTGATTCTACCGCTGCATGCTGATGACGAGGATATCGCTTCTCTATATCCAGAATACCATGACCAAGAATCTGGCGCAGAGTTCTATGGCTGTTTGCTATTTCCTGTAATTCATCATAGTCCCAATTGCAGTTGAGGCGTAAAGACCCAAGTATGAATATCCTCCATAACGGCATACCTTTCCGGCCATTGGCAGGGTCTACATCAACGGGGATAATACTCCATAATTCCCGCTGAATATCTCAATTTTTTTTCAATAACTTAAGCTTATTTCGGGCGGGCACTATTTAGTAAAGTTCGTTGTATTACACGGTTATTATTTATATTTACACTCTATTATCTTTGGTTTAAATTCTTTGAGTTTCATTACCAATATTATCAAGGTCTGGTTTTAATGTCTGAAGTTCCTAATTTTTATTTTTTTGTTATGTTCTTTTCTGCTACAGCTTTTGGCGGTTGGATTATTGAATCGGTTTATCGCTCAATTGTTGACAGAAGAATGATAAATGCCGGTTTTTTATATGGACCGTTTGTTCCTATATACGGTTTTGCAGCTACTTTGATATATATAACAAATGTTTTATGTTATTCCCTTCCGGATATTGTCAGATTTTCTATATATCTATTTTTGCCTACCATCGTAGAATATATTGGTGCTTATCTGCTTGAAAAATACCTTAATATAAAGTTATGGGATTATTCACACCATAAATATCATCTCCATGGCAGAATCTGCCTGGAGTTCAGCATAGCATGGTTTCTGTTGGTTTTATTAGATGTTTACATAATACAGCCATTTTTGGTTTATCATATTGCTCATATTGGAATTGGTATTAAAAAATCAATATCTCTAATTCTTGTTTTATACTTTTCGGTTGACCTTTTTTATTCTGTTGAGCTGTACTGGAGATTTGCAAAGATAATTTTTACGCTTAAAAATGTACTCAAGGTAAATGACGGGAAATTGCCTGTTAATGTATTCAAGGACAATCCAATACTTCTTAAAATAAAAGATATATTCAGACCTATAACGGCATTTCCCGAGCTTATGAACTACATGCATAACGAAATTTATCCTTTTGTGGAAAATATAATTGCTAAAACATTTAAACTTCCGAAATTAAAAAAGAAGGAACCCGTTGATGTTGATTATACTGAGAATAAAGAGTTTATGGATATGATTCAAGACATCCTTGATAACAAAGAATTTCAGAAACTTAAAAATTATCATCACCATGAACATTCTATCTATGAACATTCACTTCTTGTAGCTTGGATGTCATTCAGGATAGGTACACAACTTAACAGCAATATTAAAATAAACATTAGGGACCTGGTGAGAGGAGCTCTTTTACATGATTTCTTTCTTTATGATTGGAGAACGGAAGGACCCGCGTCCGGGAAAATTCATGCCTTTGAACATCCAAAAGAGGCTTACAAAAATTCGGCTAGATATTTCTCACCAATTACCTCCATTCAAAAGGATATAATTCTCAAACATATGTGGCCTTTGAATATATTTTTCCCAAGGTATTTGGAAACAGTTATCGTTACAGTTTCAGACAAAATTATTGCTTCAAAGGAGTTTATTACTGAGAATAAGAATAAAATTATGAAAACAGTGGATTGATTCGGTTATATCCTGCAGAGAATTGTTTTACATATAAAGGGGCGCGTATATGGGTCGAGTAGACCGAGGGGTTCTCACCCTCAGCCTCTCACAGAACCGTGCTTGA
>CAZIYW010000157.1:0-9829 GCA_964543525.1 uncultured Fibrobacterota bacterium
ACACACACCACTTGGTAAACGGCGGCGCTTCGTGGTATCCGCGCTGATCCTGAATCGGATATAAGTTCTCCCGCCCGTTTTTTTCGGTAATGACATAGTATTCAAGCTCACCGAGGGCTTTGAAGGTCAGGCCTGTTGCCTGTTTAAATTCGTTATTTGCTTTTCGAAGAATATTCTCAGGCGCGCTCTCCAGGGGGTTCCCCGCATTATCGTAAAACGCACACAGAATATCCAGAGTCGGGATTTCAGCGAAAGGGTTTACGAACGCTGTTTTATAGCGGGGAATGACATACAGATCAGATGAGCCGGCATCAACATATGAAAACAGACTTGAACCGTCCACCCTTTCTCCGATAGTGAGTATTTCTTCAAGATGCTTCCTGCTGTTGATGGAAAAGTTCAACTGTTTCAGTTTCCCATCTTCGGCGATATACCGGAAATTTAACATAGTGATATCGTTGTTTTCGATAAAGTTGACGATATCGTCGCGGGTGAATTCTGATGCAGGCTTTTTGAGGTATTGTACCAGTCTGTTGGAATTTAATTTTATTTCACGATCCATACAACACAGCTCCTTGGGTTATTTATTTAATAGTTAGCCGTTAAGTATCTCTTCAACATTTTTTTTGTCAACATCAAGTATATAGTCAATACCGCTGACAGTGGAAGCTTCACGGGTAAGCGATGCAATATCGTCCCGGGTGATGTATTCCAGTGTAAACTTTCTGTTGCCGGCCATAAGCTGGCGAAGTCCCTGGGCAAGTCTTTCATAGTAGGTATACAACCCGAGTGCACCGGTTGGAATTTTCTCGAATGCATCATCACCGAGTTCTTTCCGTAGCTCACTGGCAGTAACAAATATCTCATCCTTTGATGTGCCGAACCGTTCGACATAGACCGGTATCTGGTGTTCGTCAATAGTGCGGCCGATGGTTTTGCCCACCATAGCTGCGGCAATGGGCGCACGTGCCATACCGACAAGTTTTACAAACGGGGCGCCCATTGCAAGGCCTTTGAATATCTGATCCTCGAAAGTAAATCCGCCCGCTACGGCAAGCGGCGGTACATATCTTCCTTTTTCGTCGAGTTGCTTGGCATAACGATACAGCAGGGAGTGCAGTTCTACAGGTGGCACTCCCCATTCGTTCATCATACGCCATGGGCTCATGCCGGTACCGCCGCCGGCACCGTCGACTGTGAGAAGATCGATGTTATATTTTGAGGCAAAGACAACGGCCCGTGCCAGATCCGCTGGCCGGTAGGCTCCGGTTTTCAGAAAGACATACCTGGCGCCTGCCGCGCGAAGCTCTTCGACCCGCTTTGCAAATGATTCTTCAGTAACCATACCGACCCGTGAGTGGCGCTCAAACTCTTTAAACGCTCCCTTTTCGAATGCCTTAATGACATTCGGGTCAGTCGGATTGGGCAGGACAATGTACCCGCGCTCATACAGCATCTGGGCCTTCTTCAGGTTGCGGATTTTTACTTCACCCCCGATATCCTTTGCACCCTGTCCCCATTTCAATTCGACACATTCAACACCGAGTTTCTCAATTGCATATTCCTGTGTCCCGAGTCTGGTATCTTCGATATTGGCCTGTACCACAATAGCGCCAAAGCCGTCACGCTGGTAGTCTTTGAACAGGGACACCCGCCGCTTGAGATCAACCGTATCGACCACCCTGCCGTTTTTAATCACCGATTCGGGATCCATACCCACAACATTTTCACCGATAGTCAGGCCGGTGCCGGCAAGTGCTGCTCCGATTGCCAGTCCTTCCCAGTTGTTTTTTGCAATGTCGGTGGACCCGATACCCGGTATTATCCAGGGAAGTTTGAACTTGATGCCCTTGTCGTGCCCGAAAGCCACGGAAAGATCAACAGCCGGAAAGATAGCTTTATCGCTGTCAGCCTCGACACCGTGTGCGCCGACCGCGGTTCCCATTATATTAAAATGCGAGTAGTCAACAGGGTAGGTCTTCTCCGCAGCCGTTGTAATTACACCGAAAGGCTGAGGGTATATAACTTCATGTCCGCGGTATGCAGACTTCCCGATTTCACACATGCCGATACAGCCGTCAACACAGGTAACGCACATGCCTGAAGACGGAGTGACTGAACCTTCAGTTCTGTTCTTTGTCAAAGTCGCCGCAGAAGAATTTACTCTTGAAAAAGACATTGCATTTCCTCCTTGTATAGTGTTATTTCTCTTTTTTCTCAATTTCACAGGCCACGCAGGGATCCATATAGCACATCATGTCATCAAATTGTTCTTTTTCCACGCAGGGCGGGCTCAGGTTTGCACACCCGCCGCAGATTGCCTTCTCCGGTTCCGTATAGGTGCACCGTAACTGGCAGGCAGGGCAGACATACATACACCCGCCGCATAACCGGCATACATCCGATTTGATATCAAAAGGGGTGCCGATGCTGCGATTCTCTCCTCTGCTCCTGAAACCGATAGCCTTGGCCATCATCTGCTCTTCGCACATTCTGACACACAGCCCGCACAGGATACAATCCTCATACTCCTGCTTGAAACGCTGCTGCCGCACCTCATATTTGGCGGCAAGATCCTGAATGGTCTTTGATTGCGGACACGATGCCAGGAGAAGCTCGAGAATCATTTTTCTGGCTTTAATCACCCGGGATGAGGCGGTGCGAACCTGTAATCCTTCCTCTGCAGGGTAGGTACAGGATGAAACCAGTTTTGCCTGCGGCCCATCGCCGATTTCGACAACACATAATCTGCAGGCGCCATAGGGCGACAATCCTTCCATGTAACAAAGGGTCGGTATCGGAAAGCCCAGAAAACGCGCCGCTTCAAGAAGCGTTGTTCCTTCCTCCACCGAAACCTGTAATCCATTAATCGTAAGCGTTATCATTGTTCCTGTTCCTCTGGTATATACATGTGAAAGCTCTATGTTACCGATACGGCGTCAAATTTACAGACACTAATACAGGCGCCGCACTTGATACAGTTATCTTCATCAATAACGTGTTTTTCTTTTTTCTTACCGCTGATAGCGTTCTGTGGACAGGCTTTTATACACAGGCCGCATCCTTTACAGTTGTCATTGATACGATAGTGTATGAGATCTTTGCAGACACCGGCGGGGCATTGTTTTTTGTCAATATGGGTCTTGTACTCATCACGGAAGTATCGCAGTGTTGACAATACCGGATTCGGTGCAGTCTGGCCAAGACCGCACATGGTGGTGTCTTTAATCACGTGTGCCAGTCCTTCAAGCAGATCCAGCTGTTCCTTTTCCCCTCTTCCGTGGGTAAAATCATCAAGAATCTCAAAGAGCCGCTGGTTTCCTTTACGGCAGGTGAAGCATTTCCCGCAGGACTCATCTTTAAGAAAGTTGGTAAAGTATTTGGCCACATCAACCATACAGGTACTTTCATCCATGACAATCATGCCGCCGGAACCCATGATAGAGCCGACCTTTGCCAGACTGTCATAGCTGATAGGTGTGTCAAACAACTCAGTTGGAATGCATCCGCCGGACGGGCCGCCGGTCTGTACCGCCTTAATGTTTTTTTTCCCTGAAGGCCCGCCACCGATATCGTACACTATCTCCTTAATCGATATACCCATAGGCACTTCAACCAGACCGGTATATTTTACCTTGCCGACAAGAGAAAATATTTTGGTCCCGGCATTGTTCCTGACACCCACTTTTTTAAATTTCTTTGCACCATCTCCGATAATAACCGGGATATTAGCCCAGGTTTCCACATTGTTGATTGCCGTGGGCTTGCCCTGGATACCTTTCTGTATCGGAAACGGCGGTCGCTGACGGGGTTCGCCCATTTTCCCCTCGATTGAATGAATCAGCGCTGTCTCCTCACCGCAGACAAAGGCGCCCGCACCCTTTACTATATCGATGTCAAATGAAAAACCCGTATCGAGGATATTCGTACCGAGAAACCCGAGCTCCCGGGCCTGGCGAAGTGCGATAATGAAGTGTTTTATAGCAAGCGGATACTCCTTGCGGACATAGATCACTCCCTGCGTCGCACCGGTTGCGTAAGCCCCGATAAGCATGCCTTCAATTATACTGTGAGGATTTCCCTCGAGGACACTTCGATCCATATACGCACCGGGATCCCCTTCATCAGCGTTGCACACCAGGTATTTGCCGGATCCGTTCTTCTGGTTCGCCAGCAGGTCCCATTTTATTCCCGTAGGAAAACCGGCACCGCCTCTTCCCCTGAGGCCAGAGTCCTTTATTTCTGTAATGACCCGTGACGGTTCGCCCTGTTCGAGGGTATCTACCAGAGAGCGATAACCGCCGTTTTCAATATAGTTGTAAATCCTTATGGGATCGATTTTTTCGTTTTTTGCGAGTATGGTTCGTACCTGTTTCTTAAAAAACGGGATGTCATCCTGTTTCTCATAGCGTGTTCCCGTTTCGGAATCAACAAAGAGCAATTCTTCCAGTACATCGCCCGTCTTTACCGATTCAACAACCTTTGCCATGTCTTCCGGAGTAACCTTCGGATAAAAGATGCGTGACGGCTCAATTAACACTGAGGGCTCCATTTCACAAAAACCGTGACACCCGGTAATCCGCAAACAGATTTTTTCCGATAGCTTTTTTGATAAAATCTCCCGCTTGGCCACCCGTATCAGGTCGTTTGCACCGCTGGCCTGGCCGCAGGTGCCTGCTGAGATAACAATGGTGGGCGGTTTCTCCTGCGATGTCGTTATAATGTCACAGAGCGAGTTAAAGTTATTCGTAGAAGTCAGTTTCTCCATCAATCAGTCTCCTTAACAGGTATTTCCTGCAGCGCTTTGGTTTTTATTCCTTTCAATCAGATGTTCACCCCTTCAAGGTCCAGCATATGCCATTTACATCCATACCGCGAGCAGATATGCAGCATACCACCGCCGCTTCGGACAATCATTGGTATCATAGGTGCACCGCATTCCGTGCAGATGGAAGTTGATTTCAATTCTCCGTGGCAGTGTGGACAGAACAGGTTTACTATGGTATGCTCCGGCACCGGATACTCTGAAGAGGTTGTAAAGCTGCCATAAAGGCTTGATAATCTTAGCCACCCGTGCTTTCGTTCAAATGCCATGGTGACTTTGATCGACGGCCTGCCGTCAATGGCAACGCTGTCATCCATTAAACTGTGATTACATCGTGCGCAGTTAACCTCAATGGGAAAAATGGTACCGTTCTTCTTTGCATCCGCCGTGTCAAGACCGTTTTTGGCTTTTTCAAGAATCCTTGCAACGTCAACAACGCGCACATTGGTGAAATAGCAGCCATCAACCATGACAATCGGTCCGAGTGCACAGGCGCCCAGGCAGGCAACCGTTTCGAGGGTAAATTCATTATCCGGTGTGGTGTTCCCCGCCTTAATCTGTAACTGCCGCTCAAACTCATTAGCGATATCAATCCCTCCCCGTACATGGCAGGCGGTACCGAGACAGACTGAGATACAGTGTTTGCCCCGTGGTTTCAGACTGAACGACTTATAAAAAGTGGCGACACCATAGATATCAACCAGCGATCGACCGGTCTTTTCCGCAACGGCTCTTAATGCTTTTTCCGGAAGATACCCGTAATCCGCCTGAATGTCTTCGAGTATCGATATCAGCCCATTATTGCTACCGTTATTTTTGTTGATTATTTCAGAAACCTTCTCCATCACCATACATTACCCCCAGTGAAAAGAAACAGGTACTACCAGGCATTTCTTTATTGATATTCCTCACAGTGCCATACCCCGCCGGGCTGTCCGGCTGATTTACATGAGGAATTGTGTTCACAGTTAATACATAAACCCTGCAATGCATCGTTATATTCGGTAATAACAGATTGTTTCTCGTACGGATTTTCTTTCAATGATTCAATGGGATCCCTTTGCAGATCGGGTGTCAGAATATCATACTCCTCGCAGCAGATAACGGGGTCTTGAGCCGTTGCCAGAAAAGTACAGTGCTCTTTATGCATACAATTGACACAAAGCCCGGTAACTTCTTTTTGCAGAGTCATAACGCGCTCCTTTTTTAATACTGTTTAACGTATGAGGCGTATGCTAAACATAAGGCATTGTTAAGAATTGCAAGTAGTATGCCATGCGGTCTGTCTATGTAGATTTATTACAGTGAGGATGATGAAATTCAGGATTGATTAATAAGTGGGATAGATAATTGGTTCGTGTTAACGATTGTCAAGATAATCGTCATTCCCGCATGCTTTGGGCGGGAATCTATCCTTCTGAATGTCTGAAAAACCGGATTCCGGCTTAAGTGCATGCCGGAATGACATTAATAATATTCTGTTTATAACAGTAACTAATTGATATTTAAACCTGACTGAACGCAGCCATTAAAACCATAAAAAGGCGGGGAAATATGAACCGGTGGGGTATTTTTCCCCGGTGTTAGCCGTTGATATTATACCGTTTCATTTTTTCGCGGAGTGTCTTTCTGTCAATCTGAAGTATTTCGGATGCACGGGTCTTGTTGCCGCCGACATTTGCCAGCACATTACGGATATGTTCAGCCTCAACTTCAGCCAGCGACCGGTTCAGTCCCGAACCTCTCAGCGCGGAAAAACGCATCAGCGAAGGAAGGTCGGGAACGTCGACTATTTCATCATCATTCATGAGAATAATGCGCTGTACAACGTTTTCAAGTTCTCTCACGTTTCCCGGCCAGTGATAATTTTTCAGTACCTCCAGGGCGGTTCTGGAAAAACGGGGAGAGGGCTTGCCCAGTTCTTCAGAATATTTCGAGGCGAAATGGTCAACCAGCAGCAGTACATCCTTACCCCGGTCCCGCAGTGGCGGCATTTCGATGGTGATAACGTTTATTCTGAAGTAGAGGTCTTCTCTGAACACCCCTTTGGCTATAAGAGTTTTTAAATCCTTGTTGGTCGCTGCAATAATACGTACATCTATTGTGCGGGAGTTCTTTCCTCCTATCATTCTTATCTCTTTGTCCTGAAGCACTCTCAGGAGTTTCACCTGCATATTTAAACTTGTTTCCCCTATTTCATCAAGGAAAATGGTGCCGCCATCGGCAGTTTGAAAAAAGCCGGCACGTGTTTCATGCGCTCCGGTAAAAGAGCCTTTCATATAGCCGAACAACTCACTTTCCAGCAGTGTCTCCGGTATGCCGCCGCAGTTGACCGGAATGAACGGTGCAGAGGCCCTTTTACTGCTGTAATGAATAGCCCGTGCCACAAGCTCTTTACCGGTACCGCTTTCACCGGTTATCAGTGTTGTTGCGGAAACGGAAGCTGCTTTTTCCACGGCCTTGAAAACTTTTTTAATAGCCGAAGATTCTCCGATTAATCCGTGAACCGGGGAATAGTCTTCGGAGGACTTGCCGCCGGTATCCAGATTGTATTTTCTTTTATCAAGTGCCCGTTGTACTGCGGTATACAGCTCTTTATCGGTAAAGGGTTTGGGAAGGTATTCGTCGGCACCGGCCTTAACCGATTCTATTGCTCCATGTATAGTCGGATAGCCTGTTATTGCAATTATTTCCATGTCTTTGTAGTTGTCCCGGATATGCTTGATAAGGTCAATACCGCTGACCTTAGGCATTTTTATATCGGTGATAACAAGCTCTACCGGTGTTGCCTCGAGAAATTTAATTGCATCGTACACGTTATGTGCAGTAAAGACCGTATACCCTGCCCCGGTAAGATTCCTTTGAATTACCTCCAATGTAGCTTTAATATCATCAACGACAAGAATTTTTCCCTTTCTTCCTGACTCATTTTTCATGTTATAAAGCCATTCCTTTTGTTTTATTCCCCTGAAGAAACAGGTAATTTTATTTGAAAGCAGGTGCCAACGTTCTCTTTGCTTATAACATCAATCATTCCCCCATGAGAAGTAATAATACCATGAACGACCGCTAAACCGATACCGGTACCTTCATTTATATCTTTCGTTGTAAAGAACGGCAGGAATATTTGTTCCAATACCTCATTGCTCATTCCAATACCGGTATCCTCAACATTAATTACTGCATACCCGTTAATTTCTTCCGTTCTGACGGTTAGTATTCCTCCATTCGGCATAGCCTGAATCGCATTAACAATTAAATTAACAAGAACTTGATTTATCTGACCCGGATCTGCTGTGATGCTCGGAAGATCCGGCGAGAGAATGGTCTTTAGTTCAATACCCTCCTTTTCTAACCTGCCTTCAAATAAACCGAGACTTTCAGAAATAACGGTATTTAAATTAATAATTGACTTTTTCGTGGGTGTTTGCCGTGCAAAGATAAGTAGTTTCTTTACAATTTCTCTCGCATAAAGGGAAGCGGTTTCAATTTGTTCAAGATCATTTTTAACCTGTTTAGGCAGTTCAGAGTTCTTTTTTGACAGCTGGGCAAATCCCAGAATATTTCCCAGCGGCTCGTTAAGCTCATGAGCGACACCGGCTGCAAGCTGTCCTATTGTGGCAAGCCTGTCCGCATGAATAAGCTGCTTTTCCAGCGTTTTTTTTGCCTTTTCAGTATCCTGTTTTTTAACCAGTAAAGCAATCTGTTTGGCGATTGCATCGATAAGGTTCCGCTCCTCTTTTAAAAACGGTCCCTCAGCAGCTTCCGGCATGGAGTCGGTATAGATGACCTCTACAACGCCCCTTTTTTTGCCATCTATTACTATATCGGATGTCTGTTTATCGTGCTCCACAATAGTACCAGAGGTTGAATAGACATGATCGTCAATAACAATCTTTCCTGCTGTTATTTCCGGGTATTGCCAGGCCGGCGGTATAAACTCGACGATTCCCTGAAAAATCTCATTATTTGAGTCGTGCTCCTTTATTATATGCTGCGTTATGCCATAGAGACACGACAGCTCTTTGATACGCTCACGCAGAGAGGCTTCAGTACTTTTGTCCAGAGGTTCCATGCCATATATATCAGCAAAATCTTTGCCAGAATTCATAATAGCCTCTTTTTCTCATATTATTACGTACAGTTAAAAATAACATATGAACACCTGAGGTATTGAAATAGTACCTGTTCGTATAAAGCGCTCCGCCTTTAATCAATTGAAAGAAATGACATCATTATACCCGTGAAAAGTAAACCGGAATAAAGTATACTTTTAAATAAGCGCTGATGAAAAGCGGAATTTTTTCCCCTGAGTTTCCAATGAAATATAACATTGTAGTGGTTATTGTTTTTATGATGTTTTCAATACAACTGTTCGCGGTTGATGTCACCTTCGATGTCAGCAAACCCGGCTCACAGATAATTCCGAAATACCTCAACGGCACCTGCCTGCCGGTCTGGAACAGCTCGGGCACATACGATAATATTAAAAAAGGTCTGCAGGCCGAAATTTACCCCGGAGGTAAAATAGTTAATTATCAGTTGATTATTTTACCTCCGGGGTATTATACTTGAGACATACAATGCAGCAGATACGCTTCCCGCAAAATTGTTTATAGCGGCCATGCTCGACCTCTCTCTTGCCCATAACTCGCCGCAGGAGAAAGAGCTGGATATTGCAGACGGGATTTTCAGCTCGTATATGCAGTTTATGGATAATATTGTTCGAAACTGGTCTGTTGTCGGCGCGACAGGTAAAGGCCTTGACAGGCTTGAAGCAATTCATAACAGGATACCGGATGTGAATAAAGGGACTATTATTGATCCTGTTCGGGTTTATTTTAAAGGAGTTACTTTAGAATACGGAAAGGAATATCAGGCCAGAAAGAATTATGCATTTTATTTAGGATTTTCAAGATTGGATTGTGAAATCATTAAACCAGAATACGCTCCAAACCAAAAAAGTGGAATAGGAGTAATATACCGTATTTCATCAAATATTGA
>CAZIYW010000158.1:0-9786 GCA_964543525.1 uncultured Fibrobacterota bacterium
TGGAGACCTTTGGGATACGTTTCGAGGAAGACGCCTTTGACGAAGGTGCGTTTCAGAGTGAAATGGCATCATTTCTCGGAGTGCGACACCACGAACATATTGCTGATAACGAGAAAATCGCGCGATATTTCCCCAAGGTCCTTTTTTACTGTGAAAAACCGCTGCTCAGAACTGCGCCGGTACCGCTCTTTTTATTATCCCGCGTTGTCCATGATAACAATTTAAAGGTAGTTCTTACCGGTGAAGGCGCTGATGAGGTGTTCGGCGGGTATAACATATTCAGGGAAGCGCTGGTGAGACATTTCTGGTCGCGGAGGCAGGATTCAAAAGCCCGCGCAATGCTCATCGAACAGTTATATCCCCATATATTTAATAATCCCCTGATGAAAAAGTCGCTTACCGGTTTCTTCGGGCAGGGATTGGATAAAACTCAAGATCCGTTGTTCTCCCACCTGATTCGCTGGAATAATACATCGAGAATAAAAAAATTCTTTTCAAATGATTGTAAATCAGCTATTGGTGATTACAACTGTTATGAAGAAATAAAGGCAACACTGCCCGAGAATTTTAATGAACGGGATTGCCTTGCCAAAGCCCAGTATCTTGAAAATACTCTATTTTTGAGTAACTATCTTCTCTCATCCCAGGGAGACAGGGTGGCCATGGCCCACTCGCTCGAGATACGGGTTCCCTATCTGGATTATCGCATTATCGATTTCATGGCGAAAGTCCCGCCTACCTGGAAAATTCTCGGTCTCAGTGAAAAACATATCCTGAAAAAAGCATTCAAAGGCATACTGCCCGAAAGCATAACAAGCCGGACGAAACATCCGTACCGGGCACCGATTCAGCAGAGTCTTTTCTGCAAAGAAATGCCTGACTATGTGGGTGAAATGCTTTCTGAAAATGCTGTTAAAAAAGCGGGACTCTTTGACCCCGGTAAAGTATCACTACTATACAAAAAGGTCGAATCAGGAAAGAGCATCAGTGAAACCGAGGGCATGGCTGTGGCTGGCATTCTGTCAACCATGCTTGTCTATTCGCAGTTTATTGATAACTGGTCGCATGGAACTGCAACACCGGTTTCACCAAGCGTGTTTGTTGACAGGAGAAGCGGGTGAATGATAATGGACAATTCAATTTGCAGAATGCAAATTTTAAATTTAAAATCAAACATCCAATATCACTTCTTTCATTTGTAGTTAAAATTTGTACTTTTCCATTTTCAATAACCATTTTTTACCTTTCTCTGCGTCCTTGGCGATCTTTGCGAGAAATAGTCTTTTATTGTTAATTGATAATTTTTCATTGATCATTGTGCCTTAGTGTCCCACCAAACAAATTGGCGGGTAAGCTTTGTGGCAATACAGGAAAAAAATGGAATCCAATCAACCTTTTACTCCGGACGTGCTGAACCTCGACTGCGAAGCAGAAACTGAAAAAATAGCAGGTGCTATTCGCCGTATACTCTCAACACAGTTAAAAAGACGCGGTCTGGTGGTCGGTGTATCCGGTGGCATTGACAGCAGTGTAACGCTCGCCTTATGCGTCCGCGCTATAGGCAAAGAACGGGTGCTTGCCCTGCAGATGCCGGAAAAACATTCCGCAGAAGACACAGAAAATCTCAGCTCCATGGTGGCGGACCATTTCGGAGTTGAAAGGAAATACGAAAATATTACTGCTGTGCTCGAAGCAGTCAAGTTTTACCAACGGTACAATGAAGCAGTGCAACTGGTAATTCCGGAGTATTCAAATGACTGGAAATCAAAAATTGTTATCCCGACGGCTGATCAAAATAAAGGTATAACATTCTTCTCAATAGTGGCGCAATCTCCTGACAATACACAGGTTAAAAAACGGCTGCCGCTAAATGCTTATCTTGGTATCGTTGCCGCAACCAATTTCAAACAGCGTATACGTAAAATGCTGGAATACTACCATGCTGATCGGCTGAACTATGCGGTAACCGGTACACCTAACCGGCTCGAGTATGATCAGGGATTTTTCGTCAAGCTCGGTGATGGCGCCGCAGATATTAAACCCATAGCGCATCTCTATAAAACACAGGTCTACAAACTCGCTGAATACCTCGGCGTACCTGAAGAAATCCGTAACCGGCCCCCAACCACAGACACCTACTCACTTTCCCAGGGTCAGGATGAATTCTATTTCGCTCTTCCCTACGATAAAATGGATCTATGCCTCTATGGAAAGAATAACAATATCGCCCCGGATACAGTCGGCAAAGCCACGGGATTGACGGGTGAACAGGTACGGCGTGTCTACGATGACATTAACCAGAAGCGCAGAACCTCACGCTACCTCCACCTCAAACCGCAACTTATTGAAAACATCCATGAACTATCAGTATAAAAACTAATTCATAACTGCAAATTGAAAAAAATAGGACAGGATACACAGAGTCGATTACCAATTCCTGACGATGTTACGCTTTGCTCGATGTAATTTGCATTTTACCCTTTGCAAATAACCAATCTCCATCATACGGTACCAGAATTTTTGACTTTCAGACTTTCGACTTCCCTGCTCCAAACGTTTTATACGGCCCGCTGAAAAGCATGGCAAAGTGAAGCAGGCCGATACCGATGCATGTTCCGAATACGTTAAGTACCAGGTCCGGAAGCGAAGAGTCCCGTGAAGGCAGATATACCTGAAGAATCTCTATCAAAAAGCTTATGCCAAATCCGGTTAGCAGGGTCAACGCATATATATTTTTTTTCGAAAACGGTTTTATCTCGGATGCATACAGTGAAAAGAAAAAACCGAAGGGAATAAAACCAAGGATATTGAGAAGTACATCGAGAATGGTAGAACGGCGATATTTCATCATTTTCCATGGAATTTCCAGAATCCTTTTTTGAAGAACACGGAATTTTCCGGGAATAGTGAGGGCATAGTGCGAAGATGCTTTATTTTTTACTCTTGAATTAACAACTTCATCGAACCGGTAGTTGATTATCTGTGTCGGCCTCACTGAAACAGTGCCTTTCCCGCGCCACTCGTTGAAATGTCCGGCAACAGAATCAGCGTCAAGCACGGTATTATACATCGCAAGCAGGGACATATCACCAGTCCAGTGTGACGTACCGCGGGGAGAATTACCGATAATAAGCCTCGTATTATCAAACAAACTGTCCGGGATAAAGGTATAGCCCGTATTCACCCTTTTAAGGCTTCCGTTCAGGTATACCGCAGTATTTCTGCTGTCCGAGGTTATTGTTAAAAACACAGTACTGTCTATCGGAAGAATATACCGGTACCCCGTCTTTTTAAAAGGTTTGTTCCTGTCGCCGCCGTAATTCCGGGTCATAATGACTATATGGGATATCCATTGAGCAACGATCACCTCTTCACGTCTGTCTCCCGGATTGTAAAAGCAGAGTATCTGTTTCAGGGATGAGCTGCTTTCTTTTCTCGAACAAAGCGCCAGTTCAATAGTACACTCCTGTGAACCGAATAAATCACAACGGAGCAACTCTTCACAATAGGCAATACTGTAGTATCTGAATGACAGGCCGTGTTTATCAGGCAGCACCGAGATACGGTTTCCCTGTAAAAAATTGAATGGCCACAGACCGGCGACAAGGACTCCGATGATTATACTGAAAGACAACAAACTCAGAATTACTCTTTTTGTACTTCTAATTTGCATTATATCACTTCTTTATTTTCCCTATATAGTGCGGATATATCACTTATCGAGGCATAATGCAACGCAATCACACCTGCTATTAATTCCCTTTATCTCCGTTTTCTTTATTTTCGCAATGCGTAAAAAAATATTTGAGAGAATAAAATACGATATGTGCCACGGTATGGTTTTATTTATTACAGGGATTGTGCTCTTCTTTTTTACCGGCGTATTCAGTGCCGGTGTGAATGAAAATGACTTTTTGTCTATTATTGCTTTTTCAGGCCTTATAACCATGTTCGGCGTTTTTATTTTCTTTTTCGGATTTGAATCAGTCAAAGCAGCACCCTTTCCATTCCTGTTTATGCTGCTTTCAATCCCTGTACCGGGTGTTATAATCAATCCACTTATCTCTTTTCTTCAGCGGGGCTCGACTGAAGCTGCGAATTTCCTGTTCATAGTGAGCCGTGTGCCGTTTACACGAAACGGCTGTTTCTTTCACCTGCAGGGCTTAACCATTGAAGTCGCGCCTGAGTGCAGCGGGATACGCTCGGGTATTGCACTGGTAATCACCAGTATCCTTGCCGGCCATATATTCCTGAAAACAGGCTGGAAGAAGCTGTTGTTAAGCATTTGTGCCGTCCCTGTAACCATCTTTAAAAACGGTGTCCGTATTACCACCCTTTCACTCCTCGGGGCATATGTAAACAGGGATATTTTATCGGGCAATCTTCACCGGCAGGGAGGGAGGCCGTTTTTTATTGTAGCACTGATACTGCTTATAATAGTATTGCTGATTATCAGGAAAACTGAGTGGAAAAAGAAGCAAAGTGTAAAACAATCCGACAGTCGTAAGATATAATTAACACATTATCACAATTCAACAGGATAAGTGATTGATTTTCAGCCTTTTTTCTGGCACATCTTTTGCTAATATATATGGTGAAAATGAAAATTCATCTTAAATGGGAGTATTTTTTATGAAAAAACTGTTGGGAATCACAACTGTGATAGCGTTTTTACCGGTCATGTTGTTTGCCGATCTCGTTAATATTACCGTGCATGACGGTAAATATTCAGGCACCGGCTGGTGGGGATATCATGAGGACAATGAAGTAGAGCCTAACTGCGTTCCCGATCAAAACTGGGACCTTGAGGGTTTTTTCCTTGATGATAACAGTAATGAACTGACCATGGTCGGAGGTTATGACTTCGAAAAAGGTTATGGCGGTTTCAGCCCGGGAGATATCTTTATCGATGCAGACCCCGATCAAAATAACGGTTACGATTTTGTCGTACAACTGGATTTCGGCTCCGACAGTGAGAATCCGAGCTACACGGTATACGCACTTGATGAAAATTCAGATTTAGAAGATGTCTACTACGGCCAGAATGCCGGCTCCAATCCCTGGAAATGTAATGTTACTGATGAAGATGTTGTAGCGGAAGGTAATTTCTCATTCACCACAGTATCCGGAGACAATATCTATAACGTAAAGGGAGATGCTGACGACGACGGGCACTATGTAGTAGGCGGTATTGATCTCTCTTTTCTCGGCACCGCTGAGTTTGAGGTACACTACACCATGGAATGTGGAAATGACAACCTCATGGGCTCCGGTGCAATATCTGTTCCGGAACCGGGAACCTTCTCCCTGCTTGCAATGGGGAGTCTCTGCCTTTTTGGATTCTGGGCATTGAGGCGTAAAAAGGAAGAATAACAGCATAGAATACAAGTCGTAATAAGGTAATAAAAAGGGCCGCCTGCAAACAGGCGGCCTTTTTTATTACCCTCTGATCCCGTATCTCATCCAATCCTCTCCATCCCCTTTCAGTACCGAAAAAATATATCAACGGAAGGAGTAAGAATCACCGGACAGTTTAGCCCGTAACCTTGAACCTTAAACCCGTGACTATGAACCTAATTTATATTTATAGTGACCTGCATTTTCCAAATATATTCTTTCTGCATTCCGGCCGGTAAGGAGTTGTTTTATTTGTTTAACCTATACTTTATTTCAACTTCGACACTGGTAAGCAGTATCCTCTGTTTTCTGCTTCTGTTTAAAAAGTATTATAAGCGAACCGTAGCACTGCTCTTCCTGCTCACAATCATGATTGCATGCTCTTCATTTCTGGGCACCGTTATATTTCAACATATGTTTCATAAATCAACCAACCTCCTGATAACACTGTATACACTATCGTCAATTACCATTTCGTTACTCTGTGCATCCTTTGCCTCTTCTTTTCTCCGGGAAAGAAAATCGCTCCCGTCATTAAATGTGAGAAGGGTACGGATTCCCTTACCGGCAGTCTGGTACACTGCCGGCGTTCTGGTAGGTATTATCTGTATCGCTTTCCCATGGATCCGTCCCGCCTGGATACAAAAGAAATACACCTTTGTACTCAATACCACTGGTGTTGTTATTTACAGTTTCATTTTTCTTATATGGGTGCTGGTTCTTGCCATGCTGGAAAACACCTACCGGTCTGCCGCCCGGTACCAGAGAAGAATCACCCGTCTCTGCTTCCTTGCGTTGTTTGCCGTCACGATCCTCCAGCTCTTTTTCCTCACACGCATTCTTCTCTATAAGGTAATCACACGCAGTTATATCGATATGACTGCCGTCACCCTCGGCATTTGCCTGCCCCTGCTGCTCACCGGGCTGCTGCGGTACCGGCTCTGGCTCGAAAAGATCACGGTATCACAGGGTATTATCTATTCATCATTCTCCCTGTTCTTTATCGGTGCCATTCTGCTCGGCCTCAGTGTCACGGTCTTTATCATCAACCGGCTGGGCTTCTCCTTTACCTACTTTGAGCTGTTTCTGCTTATTTTCTCAGGCCTGTTCAGTGCACTGTTTATTCTCAGCTCAAAACAGATGCGGTACCGTATCACCACAGCGGTCAATACCCGCATCTACAAAAGCAAATATGACTACCGGCAGCAGTTTCTCCGCCTGCATAATGCCATGATGGCAAGCAGTAATCTGCAGCAGACCATATCACGACTCCTTGACAACCTGAAGTTCACGCTCCCGGTAGAAAATATCTATATCTTTATCCGCAACAGTGAAGACGGCAATTTCTATATGCATCATACCCCCGAGACTTCTGTAAAAACCGATCTCTGGATCAGCGGTGACAGTCCCTTTGTCACTTCATTCAGTACATCTCACCAGCCCCTCGACTTCACTCATGCCGATCCGAAGACACGCGAACACAACGTTCTCTATTCGGAAATTACCCTGATCCAGAGTCTAGATATTTCTGGGACCTTCCCTATTACGCATAACAATACTCTCCTGGGAATACTTGCCTTTAAATACAGCCGCTCGACAAAATTTGACGAAGAGGATATTGAGCTGATCACAGTCTTTACCGAGTCAATCGGTGCCCTGTTCTTCAACCATCAAATCGGGAAAGAACGTATCGAGCAGAAACAGTTCGAGTCGTTTAACCATGTCGCCTCATTTGTTATCCATGATATTAAAAATCAGGTGGCAACCCTGTCACTCCTGACAAAAAACGCCCGTTCGAATCTGAACAATCCGGACTTTCAGGACAGTCTTCTGCGCTCGTTAACAAATTGTACCCATAACCTGCAGAACCTTATTGACAAATTCTGCGCACCGCCAAAAGACGACACGCTGCTGTTACAGCCGGAAGATATCAACACCCTTCTGCAAAAAATAATTACCGATTCGCAACTGGAATCGCTTGAGTCCGTATCGGTACAAACCCTATTCGAGGCGCACGGCACCGTATCAATCGATGCACATATGTTTACCTATATCATGATAAATATCATAAACAATGCGCTTGAAGCAATGGATAAAAAAGGACGACTGACAATCACAACCCGGAACATAAATGGCCTTGCCGGAGAAGCCATTGCTGAAATGGGTGTGAGTGAGCGTTTTCTCCATGATAAAAAAATCGTCATCAGCATTGCAGACACAGGAAAAGGAATGGACAGCTTCTTTATCGACACACGACTCTTCCATCCCTTTACCAGCACAAAAGACAAAGGAATCGGTATCGGATTGTACCAGTCAAAAACATTACTCGAGAAGATGAACGGCAAAATACTCTGCAAATCAAAGGTAAATAAAGGAACGACCTTTTATATTTTATTATAAATTCGAAATTTGATATCCGGTATCGGATTATTGATATGATGAGACATTCTTTACTATGCCAAAATCCATCCTCCAATATCCAGTATCTTTACAATCTCTCGGAGAAAATCCGTGGTAAAAAGGAATTAAAGGATGAATCTATTACTTGTTGAGGATAATGACGGCCTTCGTGAGCAGATGAAATGGGCGCTTATTGACAGCTATACTGTTTTTGAAGCCGCAACAGCCGATACATGCATAGAGATTTTTTCCGTTAATAATTGCCCGCTTGTTTGTCTGGATCTGGGACTGGATAATGTACCGGACAAGGGACTGGAAATAATCAATACTCTTCTGGAAAAGGATCGGAATGCAAAAATTATTGTTATAACCGCGCACACCAATGAGAAACTCGGAAATGAGGCGATTAAAAGAGGGGCGTTTGATTATCTGAGAAAACCGGTTGATATTGATGAGCTTAAGATAATCCTCACCCGTGCGGCCCGGCTTCTCACCCTTGAAGAGCCTGAAAAGGATGCAATCGAGGCAGAGATGAGAAGCGGGCCTGACTTTACCATGCTCGGTGAATGTGATGCCATGCGGAAGGTGTTTGAGTCGATAGAGAAACTTGCCCATGCCGAAGTCAATGTCCTTATTACCGGCGACAGCGGCACCGGCAAGGAGCTATGCGCCCGCGCGATTCACTTTCACAGCCACAGAAAAGACGCTCCCTTTGTCCCGATTAACTGCGGTGCTATTCCCGAAACACTACTGGAATCGGAGCTGTTCGGTTATGTCAAAGGGGCTTTTACCGGTGCGCAGACCAACAAACAGGGTTTGATTGAATCAGCTCATAACGGCACGCTCTTCCTTGATGAAATTGGCGATATGCCGAAACATCTCCAGGCCAAGCTGCTTCGCTTTCTTGAGGATCAGAAATATCAGCGACTCGGGGATGTGGCATTCTATCAGGCTGACGTCAGAATTATTGCAGCTACAAACCGTAAGGGTTTGTCAATTGAAAACAACAGTGCCCTGCGCACGGATCTCTATTACCGGCTGAGTGAATTTGAAATTCACCTGCCACCGCTCAGGGATCGGGGCAAAGACATTATTCTGCTTGCAAACAGAATAATCGATCGGAACCGCAAGCGGTTCGGCATGCCCCGGCTGAAACTCAGTACCAGAACGGAAAAACTGCTTCTGCAGTATACCTGGCCGGGTAATGTACGAGAGCTGGAAAATAAACTAAGCCGGGCAACTATATCGTGCGTTAACCAGATCATTGAACCGGAGGATCTCCATCTCTATATCGGCTCCTTTGCCAACCTTACCTATAAAGATGCCAAAGACATGTTTGAGAAAAATTTTATTACCGGCGCCCTTCGGGAGGCTAATTATAAAATTGCAGTCGCGGCAAAAAATATAGGTGTCAGCCGGCCCACACTCTACGATATGATGAAAAAACACGGCATCACAATAAAAACGGAAACCACAATAGAAGAATAGATACAATTGGTGCAGAATTAAAAATGTAAAGTGTAAATTGAAAAAGTAAAACTGGGATTTCTATTGTGAGCGTGCGACCAAGGCAGGGATCAATTTTTTGAGTGGGCGTTCACGCCTCCGATATTTCAGAATTAATTTTTCGATGGATACAAAGGATTTGCCTTCGGCATATTCCCGTCGTTTTTCGATTTATACCATCCAATAGGAGTCAGGTCCCCGATATCGGCATTGGCTGGTCTAATCGGCAGCCGCATAAGAACCTCTGCAAGATACTCGTGAGCATCAATACCGTTAAGTTTGCACGTTGTAAAAATCGTATACATGATAGCCATCCACCGGGCGCCATTCTCCGAGCCTGCCTGTAGCCGGTTATTTCTGCCGATAGCAAAGGGCCGCACTGTTGCTATTGGTTCAACCCGGCGTAAACTGAGTTTTTTTGTCATGGTGTTGTGCTGCAGCCGTATGCTGTATCTTGAATTTACCGTTCTTGAGAGAATGGAG
>CAZIYW010000159.1:0-9730 GCA_964543525.1 uncultured Fibrobacterota bacterium
CCTCCAACTATTCAACGGGGGAAAACATTTATAGCAACTTTTTGCTTAAATATAATAATGAATCCTTCAAACCGGAATAGAAACCAACTGCAAAATTGAAAAATATGGTATCAGTTTAAAAAAATCATCCAGCGCTAAGCTAGCGCAGTGATTAATACCTACCTTTATAATGCCTCACCAATCACTTATTTTGCATGTAACCGTAAAGATGTCTTTATATCAATTGTCACCCCAACTTAAGTAAGGAAAATGCCGACACATGAGTCTAATGTTTCTCTACCTCTCACTGGCAATCGGTATATCATTTCTCTGTTCCATTCTTGAAGCTGTTCTTTTAAGCGCGGCTCCGGCTCACATTATGGTGCTTGAAAATAAGCATCCCGGTGCAGCCCGGATTCTCCGCGCGTTTAAGGCTGATATCGACGAGCCGCTCTCCGCCATACTGAGCTTGAACACCATTGCCCATACACTCGGCGCCGCTGAAGTCGGTGCGCAGGCACAGCTTGTATTCGGCAAGGCATCGGTGGCCGTTATCTCCGCACTGCTCACCTTTGCTATTCTGGTATTTTCCGAGATAATTCCCAAGACAATCGGTGCAACCTACTGGCGTTTGTTACTGGTACCTGCAGCGTATACGATAAAAGTCATGGTATACAGCATGTATCCCCTTACCGTGCTTTCCCGTTTTATCACCCGTCTGATATCCCGCGGGAAACGCTCCGCGGTCTTTACCAGGGAAGAACTGAAAGCGCAGGTGGACCTCGGGATACAGGAAGGGATTCTTGAAGCGCAGGAATCGCGTATACTCAAGAATATTATCCGTTTTCGCTCACTGCGGGCAAAGGATATCATGACACCCCGCACGGTTCTGATATCCCGTGCCGAGTCCGATACTGCGGAATCGGTAATTAACAGGGATATTAAACTACCCGTATCCCGGATTCTTGTCCACCGGGAACAGGCACCGGAGGAGATTACCGGCTATGTGCTCAAGAGCGAATTAATGGACTGTATTGCCCGCGGTGAAGGCCACTGTCAGGTCGGAACTTTCAGGCGCGATATTGTCACTGTACCGGATTCTTTCACTCTGGACGGCCTGCTGAAGCGGTTTCTAAAGGAGCATGAACATATTGCGGTGCTGCTTGATGAGTATGGCGGGCTGGCCGGTATTGTTACTATGGAGGATATTATAGAGACAATCCTGGGGACTGAAATTGTTGACGAACTGGATACGGTACGGGACATGCAGGCTTATGCCCGCAGCCGCTGGCAACAGCGCGCTGATAAACTCGGCCTGGTGGACAGAGAAAAAATTTCAGGCGGTAACCATGGTTCCGATTAGTGAAGTTATTTAACTACAGGTATGACAGTGCGCAGTACTGTTCCATTCTTGTGCAGGTATTCAACACAAACAATTCCCGAAGAAACCCACAGAGGTACTGCAATGCGTTTACTTCCCGGAGAGGGATTAACATCTGCAAGCTTTTGTCCGGCAGAATTAAAAATTCGTATCGCTCGGATTGTATTCTGCGTTAACGTGAAAATGAGGCCGTGCGCTGTGTGGTGTATTACCGCCTGCGGCATGCCCTTCGATTTCGTATCATGTGATACAATGGTCGTTCCTTCAGCATACTGTATTTGCAAGGTCTGATTTCCCAGTACAATACTCATATTATCATAGTACTGCCACGCGACCGATGTCTCGAATGCCGGATATTGCCAGTAGTATTTAAAGCTTGTGGGATTAAACGCCGCAGTCCGTGCTTTGACCTTGAATTCAACACTATTTTCTTTTAACAGGAGTGTCATTGTTGTATCGGCAAGCTCTATGAAACCGGGCACACAGGCAGTATCGGGATGCATACTCCTGAGGGTGTCTGAGCTGTCAACAATCAATAACTGCCCCTCAACCACTATCTGCGGTACCAGGCAGTTACCGTCGGGATCGATAAGGTTTATCGTTATGGTTTCCTGGCTGAAACCGTCATATTGATATACACCGCTATTGATATAGTTGGCCACAGATTCCGGGAGAATGTCGTAGAAGGTCGGGGTGTCCTCCAGCGTGTATTTTAAAAACTGCCAGGAATCGCTCAGCAATTCCACACCGGCACCATCGGTTCGCGGAATAAAATTGAAATAGTGATAATCGGCAGAACCTGCGGTAAATTTAGTCCACTGGTTTCCCTTTTTCTTCAGAACAACGCCGCTGTTGCAGGCGGCACCATTTGCATTAATGCTGTTTATCGGCGTGGTTGTGGGTTGACTGTTATACACAAAACCGCCCGATTGTTCCTGGTACACTTTCCCGGACCTGGTGCCGACCGCGGCAAGGCTGAATGCGGTAACGGTCTCGGTGGTATCGATATCATACACGGTTTCGGCTGACCAGGCGCTGCCGTTCCAGGCGAAGAACCGTATCAGACCATGGGTACCGACCGCCCAGATACAGGACTGACTTCCCTTTGCAAGGTCCGGGCCTCCGTAGAGCTTTGTTATTTGGCAATTCGGTGAGGGCAGGGCTACGGTTAGAGTGTCAGTCTTGAAAACGGTATAGGCACCACCCACCATATGGTGCACTGCAACTTTATTTGCCGCTGTTGCAATCGCACAAAACACAATGTCAAGATTGTCGCTGGTGTAGGCAAACACCCCGAATGGGTCACTCGATGTACCGACCGGGCTTTCCACCGGATTATCCACTGTCATCTTGGGATAACTGGTAAAGGTGGGCGGCGGCTCAAGAAGTGCATGCATAAGGTACAGCTTATTTGTCGATGTTGAAAATAGCAGGATATTATTGGTATCGTTGCCTGCAATGGATACTTTTACCGGTGTCAACGTGGTAAAACCGGATGTGAGGTTGTAATCAAGGGTATCACCGGCCAGATCCCAGTGCTTGCCTTTAAAATGGGAATGCAGAAACAGCATGTTGGTGTGTACCGACGGTATCCCGGCAACCACAGAGAGGTACATACCCAGGATAAATACCATACCGGCATATACGGCATTACCCTTTGCCGCCATGATGCGGCTGAGTGACCGTTGTTTCTCAATATTTTTTCTTGCAGTTTTCATTCTGTCCTGCCGGTTATGGATAATATTTTAACACGGATGCGCTCTGTCCCAGATGATCTGCATAGTCCTCATCTGCACCACCGATTACATACATGGCATTATTATACACACAAACGACAAACGTGTGTCGTGGTTTCGGCAATGATTTCCGTGCGATCCAGGTATTTGACAACGGATCAAAGGCTTCCACATTATTGATAAACTCTTTTTTCTCCATTGAGGTAAAACCGCCGGCGACATACACTTTCCCGTTAACGGCAGCAGCGCCGAAATGGCTCCGCTTATGGAGCATGGCCGGTACCTGGGTTGTTGTCCGGGTTGCCGTATTAAACACGGCTGCCGTTTGCAGTGGTACCGGATTGGTATGATCGGCGATTCCGCCGAGAATATATACCATACTGTCAAGCACCACCACCTGGAGATCGGCGCGACCGGTATCCATGGCGCCTTTAAATACCCACTCTCCGGTAACCGGGTCAAAGGCGTGGATACTGTCGGAGGTTACATACCCTATGCCGGTCTTGACTATCCCGCCGAAGATATAGATAGAGTCGTTGACCACGCAGGCGGCGTGGCTGAACCGCACTGACGGCATCTGGGCGGGAGTCTCCCATACGCCGGACCTGGTGTTATATATCTCGATAGTACTGTATTCCTTATCCTTCTCCATACCGCCGATGACATAGAGCTTTTCCCCGATAGCTGCAACGGCGGCGGCGTAGCGGGCCGAAGGCATGATACTGAACGATTTCCAGGCGCTGTCACCGAAAGCAAACGATTCCAAAGATGCCAGTGCCGTGGGAACCCATCGCATACCGATAAAGAGATCCTCCACACCGCCGACTGAGTACAGGGTATTGTTAACAACGGCGGCGCCTGCGAAACGGCGTGCATGCACCAGCGGGAAAAAGGTTTTCCAGGTGTCAACCGGATCGATGCCGTTCACGTCGACCAGACGACTATCGTGCCACACACAGCCCTTTTCATCGAGCGCTTCGATACAGACCGGATGACTGCCCGTATCCTGCCAGATATAGACCAGGGTGTCTTCACCGCATTTTGCCGAGAGTGCGATAATACGGACAGTGTCCGCGGGATCGCCGACAAACCAGCGAAGAAGAATGTTCCGGCGGGTCTTGTTGGTAAAGCTGACCGCAAGAGTAACCGTATCACCGGCGATAGTGGTGTCACCGGTATCGGGAATCATTGTCCAGGTAAAGAAAGTACGTACCAGGGTTGGAGACGCCGCCACAATATCGACTGCCGGAGAATAACTGCTCTCATTGGCAAGGGTATCAACAGAGGTTACCTGATAGCGATAGGCATAGCTGCCGGTGTCGGTGAGATCACTGAATATCGTATCCGAATACATGGTATCGGTCGCAGTGCCGATTTTTACCAGCGAATCACTCCCCGAGTTACTTTTTTTATAAATGGCATATCCCTTGAGATCGGATACATTGACTTTTTCCCAGGTAAGCTGCACCATTCCGGCAGCCGTATCATAAGAACAGGCAATACATTCCGGTGCTGGAGGCGGGCCGTCAATACTGGGAATCAGGTTTACCGTTGCCAGTTGCGTTGTTGTATTGGAAACGACAATTACATTTGAATCGGTAGCTTCAATATAGTTGGTGTATCGATACGAAAGAATATACACGCCTTCCGGGATATTACTGATAATAAAATCGCCGTTTCCGTCGGAATAAGCGCTGTATGACGTACCGTGGACATACACCAGCACACCGGCAGCCGCGACACTGTCAAGCAGCACCCTGCCGCTGATATTGCCCGGTGCACGCATGGTGTCGACACCAAGGTCAAGGGATTCATCGGCATCTATATAATTGATATTATCAATAAATATCATCAACGAGCTGTCCGGTGTATGGCCCTCAAGGGTATACAGACCGGCAGGAATGTTCGCAATGGTATATCTGCCGTCCAGGTTTGTTGATGCAAGGTAGAAGGTCGCATTGGAATCGGCTGAGACCGTATCAACGCGCACAATAGCATGCTGCACCGGGTTACCCAGGGTATCAACGAGGATACCGCCGATAGTTTCGGTACCGCTGCCTCCGTACCGGGCCACATCCACACTGCAACCGATACATAAAAGCAGCCCTGTACTGATGCCGAATAACGCCTTACACCAATCTCTCATAACTATTTTTCATCCTGCTCTTCAGAAAGCGGATAAATCTGGAAATTGAACTGATATACCCTGTCCACCCGGTTGCGATCGTTCTTAACTAAATCTAAGACATCCCGCCTGAAAATTGCAAGTTTTTCTTCTATTGCCTTGTATGATTCTTTTGAGAGGCTCAGGGTTAATGTGGAAACACTTCGCTTATCCCGGGGGAATCGGTCAATGGCCTCTTTTCCCAGGTCCATGGTGGCGAGCTGGAAATTGTGAATTGCCACCAGGGGCACGTGGGGGTATGATGTGATCGTTTTATTGGTCACCCGGTAGGTATGGTCCTCTCTCTCTTCGATAAGACCCAGTTTAAGCAGCAGATTCACCGATTTTCGCGCTTCGGACGCTGAAATGGGAGGATTAAGCATCTTGCCCAGCTGATTAAAATCACCCCGGAATGGGAAATAGTTCAGCAACTCTCTGATAGCAACATTGTACCATTTATCAAAATACTGATACTGTTCTGCGGTAAGCTCATGCACCTTTGATTTGCGCATGGCCAGGAGCTTTTCAAAGTAATATTTCTTCCTGCTGTGCTCGGTTGACTGATCATACAGGACCAGCAGCTCGAAGTATTCGGTCTGCTTTTTATTGAAATTGAAGAGTTCAGCAAATTTAAAGATAATATTACTGGATATATTTCTCCTACCCTGCAGAATGTTCGAGAAGAATCCGGCTGACTTGAACCCCGCTTTCTGTCCGATAAACCGGTATGAAAAGGTGGGCTGCTTCTTCTTTCTGTTTTCATACAGATCCTTAAGAAGCTTTCTATAGTCCAGATATTCGAAAACATTAATCATACGACATACTACTCCTTACCTCCTATAAATATACGGGGAAAATAGAACTTTGTGTAGGGTAAAAAGTAAAAAACAGCATTTTTTTGTTTTCCAGCAGAAAACACTCTCTGGTGGGATTTCCAGGTAAGTACTTAACAATAAAGGAAATAGAAGTAACTTAAAAAACTCCTGTATATTATCGATTGGTATCGATTAGGAAACGTTATTCCTCAGTATCGCCCGTGGAAATTTACACCGGCCGTATAAAAAGACAGATTACTGCCGGCAGATATCTATGTTAAGATTTCTTTTCTTCGGAGTCTGATTCCTTCTTATTTGTCGCATCTTCAATCTCTTTGTCAACCTCTCTGGAAGCCTTTTTAAACTCTTTGATACCCTTTCCCAGGCCGCTTGCAAGCTCGGGGATTTTCTTTGCCCCGAAGAGGATGATGACAATAGCGAGAATTATCAGCAGTTCCTGTCCGCCCATGAAACCCATACGATGCTCCTTAAAAAGAGGTGTTCATTTGAAATATGTAAGCAACGGCACGTAAAAACGGCTGTCACTCACCTGCTCCCTTATAGCATTCTATATAAATATACTTAGTCAAACAGCGCCTGCAAAAGAGATACCGGATTAAATCGTATCATTTTAAGAGGCCAGTTGAGCTCATCCTTTTTACAAATTGTAGCAATGCTCAGTTTTTTCGTTTCATTTTTATACAGCTTGAGCAGGGAATTACGTTTCTCGCGTTCTTCAACCTGCACAATGGTATCAATACGCTCCACCTGATTCTGTGCCTCATTAATAAGCGCTTCAAGGTTCTGCGCCTCTTTTTGTGAGATAATGCCATGTCGTGCCTTTATCCGGTTAAGCCTGATTGCCGCTTTATAGGTACTGGTTACTATATCATCACGACTCATCCACTTTGTTTCGTAACTGAGCATATATTTCCAGCTCGGCTGAAGCAGTGCCTGGCGGTGCTCTTCAAAGGTACGGTAAATCTGTTTGAACCCGTATTTTTTCGGATTTTCAAAGGCGAGACTGCCGGGATCGAGAAACGGTGCGAGCGGTGAGATAAAGGGCAGAACCCTGCCAATACCGAACCGTTTAAATTTTTTAATAAGGTAATCGCAGTAGTCAACAGTCTCCTGCACTGACTGGGGTGTCTGTCTGGAAAGGCCGATCATGAAAAAGAGGTCAAACCGTCTGCACCCGAGCTCAAGTGCATACCGCATCGATTCCTCGAGGCCCTTATTATCATACTGCCGGCCGAACGTTTTCCGCACCTCTTCATCGTGAGACTCCGGCGAGATCTCAATATTAAAATTGGGTATTGCACGAGCCATCTGCTCGAAATAGCTCCGCGGTGCCGCATTAAAGAGCTCGATTGCAATATGGTTTTTTATTCTCGCTACCCTGATTCGCTCAAACAGCTCCTGTGCATACCCCTCACCCCCCTGCCGAAGATCGCCCAGAAGAATAATAGGCCCTTTCAGGTATTTTGCCACAAGTGCGATATCGTTTGCCACCAGCTCAGGGCTCCGGTAGGCCGGCTGTTTCCGCCCGCAATACTTATTATAAAAATGAGCGGAACCGCCGCATATAATGCAGTTATGCACACATCCTTTCCAGGGCAGCATTGCGACGATTGGATATTTGAGCCATTTGTGAAACGGCAGATGACCGATAATATCAATATGCCTTATTGTTGATTTAATGATTTTCCGGTAATCAAAAGGATAGTAGTTGAGATTCGGTGGCGAGTGGGATAATTTATTTTCCACCACATTACCGCTGCTGTCCCGCCAGGTAAGATTCGGGATATTATCAACCGTTCGGCCGGTCTTTATTGAAGCCAGAAGCTGCGCGAGCGGCTCTTCAACCGAATCACCACGCAGCACATAATCAACCTGCGGATACTCAAGCAGCTCCCTGTGAAAATATGACGATGACAATCCACCAAAAATAACCGGTGTGTCCGGATGATACTTCTTGATAATTTCCGCCAGCGCCAGGCTGCCCTGCGCATGTGTCAACCAGTGCAGGTCAATCCCGAACGCCGCCGTGTTCAGCGATTTGATAAGTTTCTCAACATCGAACCGTTTGCTTTTCAACATTTTCAGCGCAACATTGATAATACGTACAGAAAAGCCGTACTGCTGCAGATAACCATGCATTATCATGAACCCAATAGGGTACATCTCAAAAATTGAGCTTGACGGCACGACATCACTTATCGGCCCGAACATCTGGTGCTCTTTACGGAAGTCATAAATACTCGGAGGGTGGAGAAGAATCAGATTAGTCGGGGACATAGACGAAAATACTGCTCCTTTTCAGTTAGTGTCTCTAAAAGTAATCTAATATACATTCATTATTCCACCATTCCGTTTTTAAAATATTTTATTCCCCAGCAGAATCGCCTCCAACACCCCGTTATAAGCCAGAGAAATCTCCGCATGCGCGGTAAAACCGCATTTATTACAGGCAATTGTACCCCTGTTCTGAACATAACATCCGTGAGTAATGGTTCCATCAGGCTCAACACTGGCAATCATCCAGGGCTGGCATTTCCAGGTATTTTTCTTCATTGCGTTCAGGCAGGCAAATGAGTTTGCCACAGGCAGCTTCTGTTTTTTCAGCCGGATAAGTTTATCAAGAACCGTTATACGCTGCTCCGGAGTGAGAGAGAGATCCTTTTCACCCTCTTCGTATGGATAATGAAACTGGACAGTAATACCCTTTACCTTATCTGAAAGCAATTTAACCAGGTCGGCAATCTCCTGCCAGTTGACAGAATTTATAGTAATATGGGCGAATAGTTTCGGGTGCCTTGAGGCGGTTATATGTGCTGTAGCTTTATCAAAACTGTTACATCTCAACCGATTATGGGTATCCCGCAGCCCGTCAATACTAACCCATACAATATTGGCGTCCGTTTCAATCGGAAAGGTGCCGTTGGTGGTAATTCCCACACTGAAAAAGAGTTTCCGCGCCTCCCGGACAATATCCCTCACCGTATACTCTCCGTCCCGCCATATAAAGGGTTCGCCACCTTCAAAAATAACAATACGCACACCCTGTTTGTGGAGCGTGTTCATTGCGGTAACCGCCTGTTCAAATGTGAGCGAATCCTTTTCTTTTTTCCAGAAGGGACAGTGGTCGCAGGTGAGGTTGCATTTATGAGTAAGCTTGATTCCACCGAGCAGGGGGCGCTTCTGCCCGAAAAGAGAGTGGAGGTAATAGGCGATGTAATAGCCGTTTCTTTGCAGTTTTGTAAATAAATTTGCTTTTTGCATGAGTAAAGATGTTTATATTTTGTGATGGTGATTATGTACTGACATCTTTAAAATAATTTCACATTAGATAAAAAACATAACCCAACACCTTAAGTACGGCTATTAAGTAAAATGAGAAATATGTTGACCTGCTTTTTTTACGGTAGGGCAATACATTTTTTTCACCATAGATGCAGTTTGGGTGGTTAGGAACTATTTTAATTAAATTCTGTTAAGGATAAACGATTTTATCTGGTCTGAAAAAAGCTACCTGCACTTTGCTTTCTTTGTCGTACTTTTGCTTGGAAATTAAACTTCTTTTGAGTAAATCGAGAACGAGGAAGAGGATGATTTGTCAGGTGTTAACACAATTTAATCAGTTCCTATGAAAACA
>CAZIYW010000160.1:0-9565 GCA_964543525.1 uncultured Fibrobacterota bacterium
CTCTTGGAGGCCAGACGGATAACTATCGGCTCTCAAATAGTGTCTGAATCACAATTATCAGCACTCAAAGAGTACAAAAATTATTCCAAACAGCCCTGGAGGCGGGATGGCAATCTATAAAACAAAATGAATAAGAGCTTCATTTCTAATGAGTTATAGCATTTTCCCTAAGAAACTTTTTAATATCTTTCCAGTAGATATCCGCATCCGGCGGGCAATCATTATGGTGACAGTTATAGGAAATGAGTTTACTGTTTGCAGCAGCTTCCGAGAGACGTAAGCCGTTTTTAAAATGTATTATTTCATCATATTTTCCATGCATTATCAGAACCGGCCCTTCATACTTTTCGAGCACCCTGATATTATTGAATTTATCAAGGACTAAAAATCCTGGAAGCAGGTATCCCCGTGCAAACTGTTTCGCACCAGTAAAAGTCGACTGCAGTATCAGGCATCTGATTTCTCTTTCTTTAGCAAGAGCACAGGCCGCTCCTCCACCGACCGATCGGCCGTGAGCCATAATTCTTGTAACGTCAATATCCTTCTTATTTACCAGCCAGTCATATGCGGCCGTAAAGGTTTCGGTAATTGCCCGCTGCGACGGCCTTCCTTCCGACCGGCCGTATCCGGGGTACTCCACAAGAAGCAGATCGATACCCATATCGGTATACGGCAAAAACTCATGGACACAGTGATCAATAAGCTCGCCATTGCCGTGGGAGAATATAACCGCGGGCCGTTTAGCGCTGCCGGTTCCGGAAGCTATTAGTGACGGTACATACCAGGCTTCAACCCTGCCCCGAGATGTCTTAAGCCAGACTTTCTCCATGTTTTCAACCTGTACAGGCTCATGTGGCGGCTGTGCATAGCGACGGGGATACATGAACAATCGCTGAACCGAAAAAAGGGTCAGGCCATAAGCCACATACACTCCGCAGATAATGCCGATAATCTTAATGAACATAAAAATTCCGATGATATATGTGTAGATAACTCAAACGACTTCCTTTAAAAGGCACCATTTTCAAACTATATTATCTAATATATCGTCTAAAACCCTCTGAGAAAAGGAAAATCACATGAAATTTAATTTTATCCTTCTCGTGTATATTATGGGTCTTACCTTTCTTCTTTCAGCGGAAGATAAAACAATCACGGTTGACGGCACAATTCGGGAATATATTATTGAGGTACCGGCTGATTACGACAGATCCATACCATATGACCCGGTAACCGTATACCACGGCATGGGTGGTACTGCTGCCAACATAACCCGTTTGCCCTGCGCATGAATGTATCTTATAACATTGCAGATTGGTACAGTTTCATATGTGGGGAAACTGTAAATCTGCAAATAGAACTAAAAGACTGAATAACAATACGAACTGTTTCACCTCATTAAAATGCCATTTGTTAATTTTCAACAGAATAGTGTTAATAATCTGACGCTGCATCCCAAAAGTAAATGGCTTATGTATATACTTTTCTTAATCTGGTCTGTCATTTATATGGTGTATGTGGTTGATCTTTCTCTGTTTCCTGTACTGCAACATCCTGCATTCTTCACCCACGTCCATTTTTTCAAAACATTCACCACCTACCCCGGCGGGATTGTGGCCTATTGCGCACGCTATTTAACGATATTGTGCACACTCCCGTGGCTCTGTGCCGCTGTAAAAGGCAGTATACTCATCGTAATTACTCTGCTTACCGATACATTTCTCAGGATTATTTTCGGTAAAAAAATACCGCCGGTCATAGCATTACTACCGGCAATTTTACTTATTGTCCTTCACGGCAATTACGGCCACCGTTTTGTATATGATATCGATTTGTTACTGTCCCTGACATTCTACCTCATATACCGTCTGTATCTGCAAAAAAACATCCCTGCACAAATCATTTTTCAACTGTTAATCGCTGCATTTTTATTGTATACCGGTGGCATCATCCCATACGGGCTTTTTATTCTTACCTTGCTTATAGATGAGATTAAAACCTGTAAAGATCTAAAACAGACTGTGCCTATTATATTTACCGTCACACTCATCTTTCTACTGCCTTATTTGTACTACGACCATATTTTCATGGGGAGTACCGGTGCAGATTGGCAACTGATACATGAATTGCTGCATTACTATAAAGTACCACTTATTCCGATTCTGCTTTTCTTGTTCTATCCCTTGTGTAGCGCACTGATGCCGCTTATTACCGGCTGGATAAAAAAGCATTCTCTGAACATGCGGAAACCGAAAAGTAATGGGGTGAAACTACCGACATTTCTTGCACCTGGTTCATTTCTTGTACAGATACTCCTGATTACAATTCTCGTGGTCCTTTCACACCTATTGTTTCATGATGTAAATGTACACATGCTGGGACTGATGCAGCGATATGCATATCAAAAAGACTGGGATCGGGTCATTGCCACAGCCGCGAAATGCTATCCCTATGACAATCTTGTATACCTGATGCGCAACCGGGCTCTGTACCACAAAGGGAAACTCCTTGATCACCTCTTTGATTATCCGCAGCTTTACGGCATTGACGGATTGATGTACAAGGGGCAGGCCAAGGTACGGGAATATACCGCGTTCAGTGATATTGCCTATGATATGGGCGAAGTCAACCAGGCCCTCCGATGGTCATACGAGCTGATAGCCAACACCGGCTATGCTCCATACGCCCTGAAAAGAATTGCGTTTGTTAACCTGGTAAAGGGCAACTATGCTACCGTGGAAAAGATGCTGAACATGCTGGTATATGCACCGTTCCAGAAAAAATGGGTCGCCGACCACCGAAGGCTTGTTACCGATCGGAAACTACTGGAGCACAACAGAGAGATAATGGAAAAACGATCCCTTCTGCCGGAGAAACTCTATTCGTCAACCGATGCTCTTCCCTACATGTCGTTTCTGGTGAATCTCTTTTTCAATAAAAAGAACCGCATGGCCTATGAGTACCTTCTCGCCACACTGCTGCTCGACAACGATCTGGATGAGTTTATCAAATATGTGCGGTTTCTGAATGATTTCGGCTATCGTACAGTACCAAGGCATATACAGGAGGCGCTTCTGCTGTATGGGTACAATAAAAAGCAGCCGGAACAGGTTATCAGGCAATTCAATATCTCACAGGAAACAGTAACACAATTTAAAAAATATAAAGAAGAATGGTATACGGTTCGGGATAACTATAAAAAGGCGGAAATGACGCTGAGACGCGGATTTGGCAATACCTTCTGGTATTATCAGCAGTTTATTTATCCGCATATCAGTGTAAAAAGAACCGGTAAGGCATATGGTATTAATAAATATTAAGAAACAGTAACAGGAACTGTTGTTCGATGAGCAGAAAGTTTCATGCCGGCATCCGATTGATTCTTGCAGGTACCTGCTGCATAAGTATACTGAGCAGTTGCAGCAGACAGGCCCCTGCCGATTCTGTACCTGCCGGTAAAGCAGTGTCTATTTTCCCCGACTATACCAATGTGACAATTCCGCCGAATATCGCCCCGCTTAACTTTATTATTAAAGAAGAGGGCGTCAGGTATTGTGTGTCGGTACAGGAACCGGCGAACAAACCGGTCGCGGTTTATTCAAAAAACGGCACCATAACCTTTCATCCAAAAAAGTGGCGATCCCTTCTTCAAAAACACAGGGGAAAAGAACTATCCATTACTGTATATGTGAAAAAACGCACAGAAAAATGGCTGCGCTACAATCCATTTACCCTGTCGATAGCTCCCGATACCATTGACCCGTATCTCGCCTATCGCCTTATCAATCCCGGTTTTGAGCAGTGGTCGGAACTCGGTATTTACCAGAGAAATCTTGCCAATTTCAGTGAGAAACCGATTTTCACCAACCGGGCAACCGGCACTGAAACCTGCATGAACTGCCACGCCTTTTGTAAAAAGGATCCGAATACCATGCTGTTTCACCTGCGGGCCGGTTACGGCGGTACCATACTCCTCCGGAACAATACCCTGAAAAAAATCAATACCAAAACCCCATACACCATGTCGGCCGGGGTGTATCCGTCATGGCATCCAAACGGCAACCTGGTCGCCTTTTCCGTCAATAAAATCAGCCAGTTCTTTGCCCTTATACCCGATGCTACAATTAATGTCATTGACTTTCACTCGGATATTATCGTTTATAATATTGAGAAAAATATGGTGACTGCCTGCCCGGCTATCGCAACGAAAAAGCTGGAGAATCTTCCCGAATGGTCTCCCGACGGCAACTACCTTTACTTCTGTGTCGCAGATACCAATGAGAATTTATGGCAGGCCAAATACGAGCTTATGCGAATCCCCTACAGCAGCGAAACCAATACATGGGGAACAATAGATACGGTTCTCGGATATGCACGATTCGGCGCCAGCATCTCTTTCCCCAAGATTTCCCCTGACGGCAGGTACCTGCTCTTTACTTCCGCGCCGTTCGGCTACTTTACCATTAACTATAAGGAAAGCGATCTCTATCTGCTGTATCTCGAAACGCTGGAATATAAAAAAATGACCATTAACAGCAGCTTCACCGAAAGCTACCACAGCTGGTCAAGCAACGGCAGGTGGATCGCTTTCAGCAGCAAGCGGAATGACGGACTCAGTGCACGGACCTATTTTGCTTATTTTGACACCACCGGAAACGAACATAAACCGTTTCTGCTGCCGCAAAAAGATCCCTCTTCGTACTATGTAACGTACCGCTCTTACAATGTTCCCGAATTTATCACGGGAGAAGTTACCGTACCGTATCACCGGCTGAAAAAGACAGCATACAGTGATGCCGCACCCGTCTCGTTTGACAGGGATATCGATGTTGATGCACTTTCCGGAGCGTCAAAAGTTGAATAGTTCCGGTTACCCGCCAAATTCTTTCTAACAAGCAGGATTAAAAAGATCGGGTCAGAGCAAATGTCCTGCTCACCCGTTCTGCATTGTGCGTGAATGTCACGATATAACACCCCGGAGCAGTAACATTCCCATTCCGGTCTCTCCCGTCCCACACAACGCTATGTGCACCGGATTCCGCCGCGACCGGAAGGGAGCGCAGGAATCCGCCCTTTGCATTGTACAATGACATCTCCGCGTCATGAGGATTAATAATATGGCTTCAGTTACCACATGAATATAATCGGCGGACATGAATCCCATCGTTTTCATATCGTACTCTTCAAGCAACTTTAACAACTGAAAAAGCACCGCACCCTGGGTCCAGGTACCGCATTTATACACAGTATATCCCCGGTAATCAACTGACAGGGAATCTTCAATATTGGTTTTATAGGCGGCAAGATCGGCCTTTCGTAAAAAGCCTCCCTTTTACTTATACCAAGAATCAAGCTCATCGGCGACATCGCCGCTGTAAAACCGATCCGACACGGCCTGGAGCTTCTCTACATAAGTGCCGGTACACTGCCGCGCACTCTGTATAAGCTTGCGCAGAGTAGCAGCAAGATCATCATATAAGGAGGTACTGCCCTAATCGATGATACGAAGCGCCGGTTTTGCAACCTCTTCGAAGGATAGTTTCCCCCACTGCTGCATAGTGGTGACACACAAATCAATCTCTGCAGGAACAGCCGCCGATTTGATGTTGCCTGAGGTATACGCCTTGGGAATACCGTTGCTTCTGAGCCAGTCAATTGCCTCCTGGTTTAGCGGGGCCCGTCCCTGCCCGGAAAGTACCTTGACTTCACCGGTGGCCTTTTCGAAATGGATAAAAGGTACCTCGCCGTCCATGCAGAACATGCCGTAATCTTCGACAGCAAGCACCGGAATAGTCGCAGCAGCAGCATCAGCCTCAGTACCGCCCGCCTTGAGAATCTCTATTCCCGCATCGGCCGACTCGGTCGTTTTTCCCGCTGCTAAGACACCGCCTGTGCCCTGGGAATACCAGTCGGCATGAATGGTATTTACCCGGAAAAATAGAATAGTGATAACGCCGAGCAACAATCGTAACATGCTGTTATAATAAAGGACAGGAATATTACACGACAGTGTACATGTAGAGTTATCAATAAATGAAGATTTTCTAACCATGGTCCCTCCCCTCCCGTTCGAAACCCTCTGGTTTGTGGTGATGAATATATGAATAGTGTATTAGTTATCAATAAGAGCTGAATTATACGGCACCTTAGTATATATACCCAATCAGTATCGAATAAAGAAAGTATTTGTAGGGAATTACTGAAGATAAAAGGCTATCACTATTTTTCTTACTTCCTGAGATTCCTGATATTCTGCATCAGGCCGTTATAATTCACCACCACAGTACCGCACACAATACACACCAGCGCAATAAAAATCTTCGGCGTAATGGGCTCATGCAGGATTAAACCTCCCAGACTCACTCCTGCAACCGGTAGAAGAAAAACAAAGGAATGGAGCGCAACAGCACCGTATCTCTGCAGCATCAGGCTCCATACAACCAGTCCGAATGACGCGGTCACCAGACTCTGATAGAGAAGTCCTCCGACGACCGGAGCACTGAGACTGATAACCATCTGTGGATCAAGAGTAAGAGCAGCAAGCCAGAAAAGCGGCAGTGCAAACAGCATGGGGTACACAACAATATGAAACGGCTCGAACCGGTGAATAATTCGCTTGATATAGACCATATTGCATGCCCAGATAAACGTACTTCCCAGCACACCGAGATCGCCTGCACGAAATGCCGCAGCAACGGCTGAGCGTTCAAGAAAGACAAAAGCGACACCAATAAACCCCAGAAATATCCCACTCACTTTTCTTTTTGTCATCCGGTCACCGGCAATGAAAACATGCGACAGAAAGAGGACGAAGAAAGGCTGCAGATTTGCGATAAGCATACTGCGGGAAGCATTGGTTTTATTGATGCCGAAATAGTATACACAAAATTGTGCAACATATAACAGGGCCAGCACCAGTATATACTTTATCTGATCCCGGGAAATTTTCAGGGTACGGCCGGTGAGTGCGGCCCAGAGAAGAATGGAAATTGACGCAATAGTAAAACGAACCGCCACTGAGGTAAAAACTCCGATGCCGTGAAATGTGAGTTTTATTGCCACCGCATTCGCACCGAACAGAAAACAGATAATAACGGCGGTGACTGCGGCGAAGAGGGTCAGTTCGTTATTCTTTATTTCATTGGTATTTATATCACTCGGCATACAATTTTTTCCCTTTATACATCCGTCATCAAAAAGTTTGGCACTAAAATACCTTAAAATATATTTATAGAGGTAACGAATCTGTAGCGCGACAATATTTTTATCTATGAAACGTAAAGGTATATACTATGGCACAAACTATTCTGGTCATTGAGGATGAGCCGGCAATTGCTGATAATATTACCTATGCGTTAAAAACAGAAGGATATGATTCGGTCTGGTTCACTACCGGTGTTGAAGGTAAGGTGTATACATCTCAAAACACAGTGGATTTGATAATCCTTGATGTCGGCCTTCCTGATATGAACGGATTTGACCTCTGTAAAGAAATCCGAAAGACATCTTCCGTTCCGATTATTTTTCTTACTGCTCGTGCCGATGAGATAGACCGGGTGGTTGGTCTGGAAATAGGCGTCGATGATTATATGGTAAAACCTTTCAGCCCGCGTGAATTAACCGCACGGATTAAGGCTATTCTAAGGCGAACATCAAACGGTAACGAACATTCTAATGCAACGCCTGAGCAATCTTCTACTCCATTCAAAATTGATATAGGGAAAATGTCTATTATATACTTCGACTCAACTCTTGAGCTTTCCCGTTATGAATTTAAAATCCTCCAGGTCCTTATCGAACATCCCGGTCGGGTATTCTCTAGAGAGCAGCTCATGCAGCGCGCCTGGGATGTACCTGATGTCAGCCTTGAACGTACCGTGGATACCCATATAAAAACAATACGCAGCAAACTTTAATCAATAAATCCCGATTTAGATCCTGTTGAAACGCGTCGCGGGTTCGGATATGCATTAAAGGAATTATAATGTTTCTGGTTAAACTCAGAACGCGAATTGTGATTGGCCTGCTGGTAATAGTCGGTGCAGGATTCTTTTACCTCACCAACTGGATACTTAATGACCTTCGCCCCCATTATCTGAAATCCATGGAAGAATCTCTGGTAGATATCTCCACCCTTCTTTCCTCTCTGGCAGCTCAGGAAATGATCAGCGACACCAATGTCACCGATAACCTGCGGGTCGCCTTTAAAGATGCTTATAAACGTGAGCTGTGCGCTACAATATATGATATTAAGAAAAAGGAAATGAACCTGCGCGTCTATATCACTGATGTAAAGGGTACTGTAATTTTTGATTCTGAAAATGGCCGCGATGAAGGGAAAGATTATTCCCGGTGATATAATAAAAAATAAAGTAGAAAAGGCCATCTTTTTATTGACAGGTTCAAATCAATTGCCACACAAAACCAGAATTATTTAGAACAACTCGTTCGTTACATTCATCTCAATCCAATTCGGCAGCAGTAAGTAACGCGGGAAGAAAAGGTGAGAAAATAGTCCGGTAAAAGGATCTTAAGACAATGTAATATTTGACACCAGTCTGTATTTCCTTCATTTCTGTTTAATGAGGCGTCGATTTCTTCTGATTCATTTGTTGCCTGGTCATCTGTTTGTGGCGCTTCTTCCAGAAAGATAAACGCTCGGACATTGTGAGCCCTTTTAATTTTTTCCTCACATTTGATGCGGCCTGATTTTTCATTTCAACACAATCGAATTTTTTAGTCTTCATCGGATTCCACCACCTCCAAAGGTGAATATATAGCGACTGATTGATAGCCGTTTAATATATTTACAGCATTATATAATGGAATTTTCTTAAAATTTACAATATGCTTAAAATTCCAGCTTACTATCTTATCACATTGGTGAATGGTAGCAAGAGCCACGTGCAGGGCATCATCTTCCCATTTGGGGGTTAAATTTTTTTCTTTTAAATAAGCGGATTGAAGTAAAATTTCGTCCTGATTAACAGAAGCAATTTCAGCATATTTCAGATGCTGTTTGAATACTTTTTTAACTTCTATTGGTGTATTATCGTCACTAATTTCCGCATCTACTACCGGTGAGATTATTAGGTTGAAAATACCGCATCTAACCTGCTTAAAAAAACGGTTACTGGGAATTTGAAATTCCGAATCGTAAACACCACCAAACACCGACGTGTCACAATACGCTTTTTTAGCTTCCGAGTTCACTTGATTGCCCTTTACTCCGGTTATACTAATTATTACTCAATAAGGGTATTATTTCAAGGTGAAGATATATTTCTTTTCAATTGCTAATTTTCAATTTAATATTCCTTACACTCCCGGCCAAAGTTTTCTGTCCAGGCTCCGATACTGCACAGCTTCCGCTATATGGCTTGATTGAATGGTTTTCCGTGTCCGCCCGGTCGCCCAACTTATTTTCCTTCACCTTAAATAGTAAAATATAATATTTTTCCGTACGAATCATACATCACCGCTTCCTGCCAGGCTCCTTCATCGTCCAGTACCATACGGGTAGAACCGAGGTGGTCTTTCAGGTAGTAATTGTTCTTCCCCGAAG
>CAZIYW010000161.1:0-9442 GCA_964543525.1 uncultured Fibrobacterota bacterium
AATAAAAATCTATAACATATCTCCCAAAAGGAACTTGCCGTCTGAACTTCAGCCCCATAAAATTTCTATTTCTCAGATATTTCCATAGTTTTTCTTCGGCAGGGGTACTCTTTTTTCTTAGCTTCCTGGCATTATCAGTAGCATAATTCGGTTTAAATGGCTTTTTATAGATTCTATCTTTCATTTTTTACTCAATATTACCCCTTCTACCATAACTGGGAGAGGGGGTAATGCTCTATCGGGGGTGAGGGTATCTGTTATTTCCCAATCAATATCCTCGCATCAATAACCTTCGCACCCTTACCCTTCTCATTGACAATGAGCGGATTGATATCGAGCTCGACAATTTCCTCGAAGTCGGTAACCAGTTGTGAGAGCCGCTGGAGGCATTCGGCAATAGCATCGGTATCCGACGGTTTTTCGCCCCGCACCCCTTCGAGGAGTTTATACCCGCGGATATTCTGTACCATATGGTGAGCGCTGAGTTCGCGGATTGGCGCAATCCTGAAAGTGACATCCTTCAGAGCTTCGACATACACACCGCCCATACCGAACATGAGCATGGCGCCGAAATGGGGATCGCGGTTCATACCTATGATTGTTTCCTTTCCATTTTCCGCCATCTGCTGTACAAAAACACCCCAGATGTTGGCTTTTGCATGTGCTTTCTTTACACTTACCAGTATCTCCCTGTATGCTTTCTTTAATTCAGCTTCTGTCTGGATATTAATTTTTACACCGCCGACATCAACCTTGTGAAGGACATCGGGTGACACAATTTTCAGAGCAACCGGGTAACCGATTTCTTCAGCAAATCGAATACATTCAGCCTCATCAACAGCGAGGCGGCTCTCCAGAACAGGGAATCCATAGGCATTAAGAATCTCATGCGCTTCCGGTTCAGGCAAAAAGTTTCTGCTTTCCTTTTTCGCCGCAGCAATAATCTCTTTTACCTTCTTCTTGTTAACATCAGTAAACTTTTTTATTCCGGTCCGGATTCTGCTCTGCCATTGCGCATAGCCTGCGAGATTGGCAAGGGATCGCGCTGCAGCTTCCGGAAACCGGTAATGAGGAATGTTGTTGTCATCGAGAATTTTCAGCGCTTCGGAAATATCATGGACACCCATGGCGCATACCATGACCGGTTTGGCCTGTTTGCGAATAACCTCAGAGATGGCAGAAATAATGTGTGTCATTGAGATCATTGGTGGTGGTGTTGCTATCAGAAGTGCGCCGTCAACATTTTTATCGGCCAGGACATTTTTAAGTGCCGTCGAGTACCGATCTTCTTTGGCGTCTCCTATTATATCAATAGGATTGCTGATGTTCACGGTAGGCGGCATAGTTTTTTTCAGGTTCTCGGTGGTTTTCCTTTCAAATGATGCAAGGTTCAGGCCGTGGCGAACAGCCACATCAGTAGCAATAATACCGAATCCGCCGGCGTTGGTTACGATACCGACGCGATTACCCTTGGGCAGAGGCTGGGTGGCAAAAGCCATTGCGTAGTTAAAAAGCTCTTCAATGGTTTCGACCCGTTGGACACCGCATTGTGTAAAGAGCGAATCATAGGCGTCGTCCGAGCTGCTCAGTGCCCCGGTATGCGATGAAGCCGCCTTGGCTCCTTCAACGGTACGGCCTGATTTTATCACAAGAATGGGTTTGGATTTATGGGATCCGCCGGTTGTCTCACGGGCCAGGGTAAGAAACTCTTTCGGGTCGGTCAGGTCTTCCAGATACAACAGTATTACATCTGTCAAGGGATCGTCTTTTAACGCATACAACAGATCGTTTTCTGTTATATCAGCCTTGTTCCCGATGGAAAAAAACTTGGAAAGCCCGATGTTTTTTTCACGGGCATACTCAAGCGCCGCCACACCGAGAGCACCTGATTGAGAAATAAAGGCAATGTTGCCCGGTTTAAGCCCGCCGCTTACAAAGGTAGCGTTAAACGAAATGTCGGGATTGGTATTGATAACGCCGAGGCAGTTGGGGCCTATCAGAGAGATATTGTATTTCTCTGAGAGCTCCACCACGGATTTCTCAAGTTCAGCGCCCTTTTTCCCTATCTCTTTAAAGCCGGCGGTTATAATAATTGCGCCGTGCACCCCTTTTTCGCCGCACTCTTCAATGACCGAAGGAACATGTTGACTGGGAACTATAACAACCGCCAGATCAACCGCTTCAGGAATATCCCATACCGAGCGATAGGCCCGCACACCGAGAATTCCACGCGCCTTCGGGTTGACTGGATAGACAATACCCGTATACCCCGAGAGCAGAATATTTGAAAACAGGGCTCGCCCCACACTTTCTTCACGGGTGGAGGCGCCTATTACTGCAATGGATTTCGGCGCATATATTGATTTAATGTTCTCTCTGGTATTCTTTTTCATAACTGGTACATCCTTATTTAAAAACAACCGGTAGTGAAAAATATATTGTGTCAGAAAAATGGTATCAACCTTCTTTTGTGTTTTACTACAAAGCCGTTTACCGTTATGTAACGATATCCGATATATAATTTCCCGACGATATGAATTAATTTATTTTACGATACTTAAAAACCAAAATCAACAATGAAGGAAGGTATATGATTTTAAAATCACTGGTGGTAGGACCTATTGGTGCGAACTGCTATGTAATTGGTGATGAAGCAACCAATGAAGGTGCAATCATCGATCCGGGAGATGATGCACAGCGGATAATACGGATGGTAAAGGATACCGGTCTGACAATACAGTTTATTATAGCAACCCATGGTCATTTTGATCATAATGGGGCTATGAAAGTATTGAAGGAAGAATATGATTGCGATTTCCTGCTTCACAAAGACGATCTTATGTTTATAAAACAATCAAAAAAATCCGCAATGAAATGGGGCATTACCATTGAGCAGGTACCGTATCCCGATAAATATGTCGAGGATGGCGATATACTCAAACTCGGTTCGCTGGAGTTAACGGTCATTCATACGCCGGGTCACTCACGAGGCGGTATCTGCCTGTATATCCCCTCTGAAAAGCTTGTTTTCTCGGGGGATACCCTCTTCTATGGCTCGGTCGGCAGGACCGACTTTGACGGCGGCTCCATGGAAGAGCTGCTTAAATCAATAAAGGAAAAGCTGTATACCCTTCCCGATAATACTGTAGTGTATACCGGTCATGGTGAAGAGACGACAATAGGGAATGAGAAAATGCAGAACATGTTTGTACGATAACGACGTGCCGGGCTATTGTGGATGCCATTACAAAATGTAAAGAAATTATAGCAGAGGCACAACGCCTTGTTGCATTCACGGGTGCCGGGCTTTCTGCTGAAAGCGGTATTCCCACATATCGCGGCACAGGCGGCCTCTGGACCAAATATGATCCTGCCAAATATGCTGATTATAACTATTTTCTGCATGAACCGTCCTATTACTGGCATTTTTTCAGAGAGGTACGGTATCCGATACTGAAAAAAGCAGAGCCCAATGCTGCGCACCGTGCTCTGGTAAAAATGGAGAAAGAGGGTAACCTAATCCAGGTAATAACACAGAACATTGACGGCCTCCACCGTATGGCGGGACAAAAGCATGTCTGCGAGCTTCACGGTAATACAAGAAAAATAGTATGCCTTGACTGTAATAAGAAATATGCGATGGAGGAGATCTACCGGCGGCTGGAAGCGGATTTTCCACCCCACTGTTCCTGCGGTGGTCTTCTGAAACCGGATGTGATACTCTTTGGTGAATCCCTGCCACAGGAGGCGTTACAAACGGCGCACGAGGCTGCACTTAGCTGCGACGTCCTTATCGTTATCGGGAGTTCCCTGGTGGTATATCCTGCTGCACAGATTCCGGTAACGGCAAAAGAGAATGGGGCGACATTGGTAATTGTCAATATTGATCCGACACCACTGGACAGTATGGCTGATCTGGTGGTGCATGAGAAGGCTTCGGTTGTGTTGAGGACATATACCTGACTTTTAAAAGAAGATGCCGGAACTCGTACACAATGGGTGAACGAGTCCGGCATGACATATTCCCTAAAAAGTTTTTACGTCATTCCCGCGGATGCGGGAATCCAACTCTACTTTCAAACCAGCATCGTTTTCTTATATTCAGAACCGATCGCACCCTTGTTACAAACCTTACTGACCATAAATCCTGCAGAGTGTTTCGACTGGATATCCAGTGCTTCAGCAAGTGGAGCGCCGCAGGATTCCTGCACCGTGTTGACAATCGCCTGCCGTGCAGCTTCTACGGCTGGAGTGTCGGCTTCAGTAATATCGCCGATTTCGGTTGGTATACCCGATAGTGCACTCTCTTTACATTCACGTAATGCTACATCGTGATCACCGTCACCGGCTATGCTCCACGCTTTCTGCAGGGAATCCTCCAGGGAACCGGCATAATCAGTGAGCCAGCCCACCGTATCCTTTGCTTTGCAGGTTTTACCTTCCAATAACAGTTTCAGAAGTTTCTTTTGTCCCTCTGCGTCGGTTTTTCTGAACGGCCAGTGGCACCCTTCCATACCGGGAACGACCGGAAGGGTCACTTCAGGCATCCCCAGATCAGCATTGTCATAGGCAATCAGATAGTGACAGTGCATGAGCAGCTCAAGGCAGCCGCCCATACAGCGTTTGCCGTTGATAAAGCCGACTGATACCTTGAATTCGTTGTGCAGGCGTCTGGCAGTAACTGACCAGCTCTTTGAAATATTGAAACTGGCTTCCTCATTTTCGAGGCCGGGGAAGAAATCGGAGGTGTCCGCACCGACCAGTTGTGTCGAGAGATGAAAATCACCTGTAACAATTACCCGTTCAATACCTGCGGCTTTCAGCCAGTCGATTGCACGGTTCAATTCATCGTTGACATCTTGGTTATAGCTTTCGCGGCCGATAGTGATAACACCGACCGTGCCGTCGTGTTCTGCATTAACATAAAGCTGCTGCCAGTGGGGATCGTAAATGTGCTCGAACACGTCGGGATACCATGCGCTCTTCGCCGCTTCGGGATGCAGCCGGTGATAGCCGGCTGCCAGCCGGACTGCTTCTTCGGTACCGAGTGTGCGGATAACCGACAGAATACCCCGTCTGAACTGGGCACATAATTCACCGATTGAATTTATATGGGAGAGATGCGCCCGCTTTTCATGCAGTATCAGGCTGGTCATATGAATCAGTCCGCCGTATACCCATGTTTTAAATTCCTCCTCCTCTTCCGGATCGAGTTTCCAGTCCACCAGGGGACGGAGATGGTTCATGGGATACCAGTCCTGTCCGCTCTCCTTATGTTCCACAAGCTCCGGTGTCGGTTTGAATACCTCTCCGTAGTGTTCGCTCAGATCATTGAGACACGACCAGGTCAGAAAGTTGGAGCCTTTTGCCCCGATTGCGTCATGGGCGCGAAATGGATTCGGTCCCAGATGCTTGCGTACGAATTTGTCAATTTTCCAGTAGGGCATATTGTTTGCCCGATGGTAGCGAAGCGCGGTAAGGAAAAGGCCGGTAAAGAGCACATCCAGCACGAAGGACCAGTTATCACTCACCGGAACGGGCAGTAAACCCAGTACCCAGAAAAGCTGCGTTATTTTTGATGGTTCCGGTTCCACTATTTCATACATTTTGTTTATTTCATGCGGGAATGCCGGATGGGCAATACCGACACCAAGTTGCGAACTGGGAAAACCGGAAGTAACCGAGCGTATCTCTATTTCCGGAAAGCTTGCTTTGAAGGTTTCATAATGAGCTTTTTTAATGTCAAGAATTTCCGGAATTGCCTCCAGGAGAAATCTCGGCTGATATTTTTTCAGAGACGACGGCAGCTTTTTCCCATCATAGTAAAGGTGAATAACATCGCTCATGATTGTGTTTGCGCCATCCCTGCCGAAGGCGCGTACCAGGCCCGGATACTGTTTGCCGAGACCGTCTGGAACGCCCGGGAAATCGAGTGCCACTACGGGCACGCCATATGGCTGCAAGCGCGAGCCAAGCTGCATGGTTTTACCGGCACCAACAATACCGTTGGCGCCTGAGATTACCAGTGCCCCGCGATTCTCCTGTTTACCAAACACCTGATCCACCAAATCTGCGGTATCGGCCGGTAATTTCCCCTTTTTAAACATATCAAGAACTGTCCCCAGTCCCAGCGTATGGAGAGTTGATTGTCTCATTTCGTTTGCCATAATCTATGATCTCCTTTCCGTAACTTTCAGGATTGCCGCAATACCAACGTCTCCGGCGGCGCAGCCGAAAACAAGCACATAGCCACCGCCCAGATCAACGGCTTCCTCAAGGGCTTCAATAGTCACCCTGGTGAGAGTCGGTCCCTGGGGGTGTCCCCACACCAGTGGACAGCCCGTGTTATTCATCTTACGCCAGTCATAGCCCATTACTTTGGAAAAAATAACATCATTGACCGCAAAGGGGTTGTGATTTTTAATTACTGCCATGTCGTCAATCTTCATACCGGTTTTTTGTAAAAGCTTCTGCACGGCCAGGGTCGGTGCTTCGGGCATGAGTACCGGTAACGTCCGTACTTCGGCTTTGGCAACAAACCGGATATCAATTTCCGGCCGGCTACTCAGCTCCGGTGCCAGTTCTTCCGTAGTAACCAGCACGCAGGCCATACCGTCGGAGGCATGGGTCTGGGTACCGCCGGTAACGCAGGTGTTAAGCTCCCGCATACGGTGCATGTCGGCGAGGTTCAATTGACGCACGCCGTAATCGTCATCAATCGTTGCCAGATACCGCCCCTGGTTATTCAGCAAATTGAACGGGAACAGAATCCGGTCGAGGAAACCGGATGCTTTGGCTGCAAAGTACTGCTGGTGTCGATGGTATGCCAGTTCGTCGGCCTCCATCCGGTCAACCTTATGTTTCCGTGCAGCATTGCCGGCAGTATCTATCATGGCTTTACCCGTAGCCGGGTCAAAACCGAAATTGTCCCAGACATCTCCCAGGGCAAAGGTGCGTTGATGAGCGCGGCGTTCGGGAAAGACACCGACCGGCGAATCACTGGTCCGGTCAAATGTGAGCACCCCCACAACTGCATAGCCGTTGTTCTGTACTTCGTTTCCTGCAAGTAAAATTGCCTGAAAACCCGTGGCGCATGCCTGCTCCATCTGGAATCCGGGTATCCGATGGCCCATGCAGGCCGATACCATCGGCGCGGTCCAGAATTTCCAGCGCCACGGAACAGTTGAGCCTATGATAAGATAGTCCAGCATACTTGTAGGCACTTTTCGTTTCCCAAGTATTCTGTTCATAGCCTCACCGGCGAACTGGCCGATATTGACTTCAGCAAGTGCTGAAGTCTGCCAGGCCGGAAAGTAGCTGCTTCCCCATGTTCCGTAAGGAATTCTCGCTCTTGGAAACATGTCGTCTCCATTTTTCATTGCTACCTCCTGTGGTCGGTTTCCTGTGTGAACAAATCTAAAAATACCTTTTTTCAGCCCGTTGGATTATGGGTAAAATACCTCATCGATGCGGGGGTAGTCAGGAAAAAACACCGAATAGTATGTGTCCTTTTCGACAAATACTGCGTGTTTGAAAGAATGGGATGTATGTACTGTCTGGAAAACAGTAATTTCCATAAATTTTTTTCTATACCATGAACCCCCCTTAAACAGCCGCAATACGGAGCATATAAAATAAGTTTAAATATGGTAAAAAACAAATTTAATGAGGATTAATATCCTATATTCCAAAAAATAAAGAGGCGTGTTAATGAATTTCCGAATTTATTATAAAAAAAACATGCGAAAAGAGGTGCTTCGGTATTATATTATAGGTGAGGGTAATAATAATAGTTTGATTATTCTACTACCCTTATAAATTAAGAGAGGGATGTGCATTCAGCCATCATTTAATAGTACACTTCAGACAACGACGATGAAAACTGTTGTTGGAAAGGTTACTGTTTTTTCCTCGCATAATAACATTAACAGCGGATAGTTGGGATAATGGAGAAATTCAACATTTTAATTGAGGCAAAGCCGTTCTGTGTTTTTAACAACAGCCCCTTGGAGCAGTTGCAAAGTAAAGGGTACAACGTTATCAATATGCGCGGATCGGGAATTGACAATCCTGATTTTATTAACGCGTTAAAAACCGCCGATGCGGTAATATGCGGCAACGAGCTTCGGGTTGATGATGCACTGCTGCAGATCGGATCAAATCTTGAGATTATTGTCAAGATAGGAACCGGGCTGGATAATATCGATCTGGCGGCGGCGACACGAAACAAGGTGATAGTCTGCAATACCCCGGGGAAAAACAAACAGGCTGTTGCCGATCATACCTTTGCCTTGATACTGAGTGTTGCCAGAAAAATTCTTCAGTGCGATCAGAGTCTTCGCGAAAGGCGCTGGGAGCACACCCAGATTTTATGTCATGAGATATGGCGGAAAACCATCGGGATACTTGGGCTGGGTGCTATCGGTCAAAACGTGGCGTTACGGGCTACGGGTTTTCAGATGCGCATTGTTGCCCACGACCCGGTCTGGCCGACGGCGTTTGCTGAAGAGCATGCCGTTGAGCGTGTGACTATTGAGCAGCTCTTTGCCGTCTCCGACATTGTTACCGTGCACATGCCCCTACAGAAAGAAACAAGAGGGCTTGTTGACAAGAGCTACTTGTCGCTCATGAAACCGACTGCACTCCTTATCAACACCGCACGGGGTGCCATTATCAAGGAAGACGAGTTGTATGACGCGCTGAAAAACAGAGCAATTGCCGGTGCAGGTATAGATGTCTTTGAGACGGAACCACCGATGGATTCACCGCTGCTGGATCTTGATAATGTGGTCCTCTCACCTCACACCGCATCATTTACATACGACTCTATACATGAAATGAATGTTGCCGCAGCCGATCAACTTATTGAATTTTACAACGGGGTTCAACCCAGATATGCGGTAAACCGGGAGGCATTTGACCATATCAAATGTCTGCAGGTCAAAACAGGAAAAAAGGCTGTCACCGTCTGATAAAATCCCTTTCCCTTTTTGAAAAAAGGCATGGCTTTAAAAGCATGCCTTTTTCATTTTCGTGCACATCGCTTCGTTTAATAGATCCGTACGCGGCTATTTCAATTATTTTGCTGAAATATATATGGTTTTACAAGCAACAATTCCACGTTGAAAGGCTGGTGTTGAAAAAGCAGATTCGCGTATCCGTGGGGGAGCTTGTCGCCTTTTCGTGCCGCAGCGGTGACCTTGAGCTTTCCCGTATCGTTTTTCCCCGCTCCCGGGATCCGATAAAAATTCATCAGATGATTCAGAAATCCCGGCCTGCAGAGTACGCTGCCGACGTCATGGTGTCCCATACGGTGGAGACCGACTGCTTTTTCCTGAATATCGGAGGCAGAATTGACGGTGTATATACTTATCCAAACAGAACCTGAGCTGAGCGATTTTATTATCAAAAATCAAGCCCTTTCGGCTGAGATATTGTATTT
>CAZIYW010000162.1:0-9423 GCA_964543525.1 uncultured Fibrobacterota bacterium
TACTCGATTTTGAATAAAATGCTAAGCAACATACCAATTATGCAACAACTCTAATGTATGACTTACATGCAGAATATGCTAATAAACATATCTACAGTATACTATATTATTTATATGAATGCAAAAGAATAACCGACCCGGTTTCTGCAAAAACACCTCAAAATAATCCAAAAACAAATGGGTGAACTCTTCCCAATGATGCGGGGCAGTGTCGTTAATATCGGAATGAAAAATAAACAGCCGAAATATTCATTGAATATAGAGGGTAAAACTAAATTGATGTATTTAGGAAATAAAAAGCAAGGAATCGCTAAAAAGTGGATTGATAATTACAGGAAACATATGAAACTTATTGATGAAATGACTCTGATTAATATGGAGTTAATACGCAGAACTAAGGTCGATACGGATAAAAACAAAAAAATATCCTGATTCTCAGACTTTTGCAATTACCTCGTTTGATTAAAATTTATTAATATCTGCTTAATACAGGCATTTTTGCTAATCACCTCAGTTATCGTTATCATCATGCAGCATACCGCGTTTGGCTTCATTAAAAATGCTTTCACGGCCAACCGTCACAACCACTGTGCGATTTACAGTAACAATGACGATTGAACCGTGAAAGTAAAACTAAAGCTGTAAAAACAGATTAGTGAAGTTTTGTGTAGGATTTGATTAAACAATCCCTGTTTTCAACGAGAACTTTGGCGCCTCTGTTATTTAAACCGAGGTATTCGGCAACACTTCTCGCCAGACCGGGATTAAGGAGCTTTGTACCATACTTTTCCTTCAATTCCTGGTACTGCTTAAACAATTCCGGCTCTGTTCTGAGTTTTTCAAAAAAGATATAGACTATATCTTCAGATTTCTGTTCCTCTTCAGGAATAAATTCTTTGAAGACCCGGCTGAGCAGCGGCTGTGCATCAACCGCCACATCACCTCTGTTGCTGGTAGTATTATACTTGAAACCGGTATTATCACCATACTGTTTCTTGAAGGGACGTAAATTTACACTCAATTCGAGTCCCTGGTTGCGTGCCATATCTTTTGCTGTTTTGATTAGTTCTAAAAATTCCATGGTGACCTCCTTAGATGTCATTCGATGGTGTAACAATGATTTTAATTAGTTTAACGATGTCGTACGATGTCGTCACAAACAATATACCACAAAAAAAGAAGGTCGTCAACACTTTTTTCATTTTTTTCTGTTGATAATGTTTCCTATTTTATGCATAATATAAAGATAAAATATATTTATCTTTCTAATATTCAAATTATTATTTGTTTCCTGGAAGACACACTTTTTTAAAGCAAATAATGATCTCTCTCCGTTTTTTTAGTATACTTAATAGTATGGATTCGGAAAATCAAAAAGCACAGCAATCACCCCTTCCGGTAACCATTGGCCGTTTGTTCGAATATGAAAATTACCGTACATTCCTGCATGATTTCTTCAATGAACAGAAAAAATTAAAAAAAATGTTTTCTCACCGTTACTTTGCGCGCAGGGCAGGTTTTTCATCATCCAGTGCAGTACTGAAAGTAATAAAGGGTCAGACCAATCTAAGCAGAGAATCCATAAAGAAGATAATAAAGGGTATCGGCATGGACTCCCTCTCAGCGCTCTACTTCGAGAATCTGGTAAATTATAATCAGGTTAAAAATTCCGAAGAAAGGAAGCAGTACCGTGAAACCCTGGAAAGCCTGAGAAAACGTACAACCTACTACCATATCAATAAAAACCAACTTGCCTATTTTGAGAACTGGTACTATCCGGTTATCCGCGAGCTCGCCCATTATGGTAAGTGGGATAATGATTACGAAAAACTCGCGTCACTGGTTATACCACCCATTACAGCTCAGCAGGCACAGGAGGCAGTAGAAGTACTGATAAAAAACGGGCTTCTGCGCCGTAATGAATCGGGTAACATGGTACAGACCGATACGGCGCTGACCTCAGTTGATATTCCTCCTGTATATAAAAAGAAACAGCGCAGGGAGATTCTGCAGAAGGGCATCGAAGCTGCGGAATCACTTTCTGCTGAGCAGCGTCATATAGCATACACCACCCTTGCGGTAAGTGAAAAAACATTCCACAAAATTACTGAGTATATAGACTCGGTACGAATGAATATCCTGGATATGGCGGTAAAAGACCCCGGCGCAGACAAGGTGTATCAGCTCATTTTCGAGCTGTTTCCCTTTTCTAAAAATCTCAGGAGAGGGGAACAATGATCCGGTTAATGCTCATTACCGCACTGGTCATTTCACTGCTTTACTGCGCCAACATGCATGCAGGCGGCGGTACAGACAATCCGAACAGCTTTGTTGGGACTGTTGCCTATGCAAACGGCAAACCTGCACCTGGAGCTACTGTCCGCATGATCGACAAAAGCTCCTGGCTTACTAATGCAGAAACGAATATGAGTGTCGTGATAGAAAGTACCTTTACTGATTCGAACGGCCGGTTTTCTCTGATCGCACCAGATTCCGCTCAGTATACTATTGAAGCGGCATGTGACTCCGGCAGTGTGATTGTCTGGAACAGATACCCGTTCCAGGGTGAGACACTCTATCTTAAACCCTGGGTTCGCTTTCGCGGTCTGGTAACCGGTACAGAAAAATCGTCCGGCATACTGTTCGGTGGCACGAGTTTCCGAACCTCAGTCGCTGCGGATAACACATTCGACATACTCCGTATCCCACGGGGAAACTATCCACTGGTTGCATTGGTCCCATGTGGCGCTCTGACGGAATCACGGTTCCTGGAGATTGTCTCAATAACCGGTGACAGCGCTATACAGGATGATACCTTGACAGTGCGGCCCGACACCCTGCTCGTGGATAATTTTTCACTCGGTTTTCCTCAGACAAGTCTCGGAATTTTAACAAACGGTTTCTGGTACGATTTTGTTGATAAATATGATCCGTATAACGGGAATAGCGATGTTGTTTGGGATACGGTCAGCAGCGCCGCCGCCTGGCAGGGCGGGCCGAGCCTTGCATGCTCTATTTATCTTCGAGAAGGTTTCACTACACCCTTTGGCGGTATCGGCTTTTTTATCGGCTCCTGTAATAAATATTACGATTTGTCCACTGTTACCAGTCTCGTACTCATTGTGAAAGGAAAAGGTTCGCTACGAATCTCATTTGAGACACATGAACTGGATACTCTCAGTGGTAACGGCGCCCATTTCGGAATAACGGTTTCTCTGCCCGCCCAATGGTCACGCATGGTAATTCCTCTGGATTCACTCACTGTGCCGCCGGATTCAAAGGCATTTCAGATGGGGTATACCTGGGCGCAGGTGGCACATCAGGTTCAGCGTATCGAATTCGGTGTGTATGGCAGCCTTGCTGTGGCCGGTGATACAACGGAACTATGGCTGGATGATATAAAAATGTCTGATATACAGTTGGAAATTCTGGCACAGTAGTGCCGTTCGCACTTCGGCATTGGTATTTCCCGGGAGATGCCGGAGAGAGATACATACCTCTCGTGCTCGTGATTAATCCTGCTCAGGCAGGATAATGCTCGTACTCTTAATCTGTTCTCTCGAATAACTCGATTATGATTAATATTATGAGTGCGTGCACGAGCAGGCTAAACACGAAAGAACGTAAGGAGATAAATATGTACCACCATACAATAAGAAAGGTAATAGTATTACTGTTATGGCCCATTCTTCTATACGCCTTTAACGCTGCCATAACAATCAACACGGCCAATGATCGTAAACCGATATCACCCTGGATTTACGGGACAAATACAACTCTCACCGAAACGGAAAACTGGTCTATGTATCGCTCCGGAGGAAACCGCTGGACCGGCTATAACTGGGAAAACAACGCCTCCAATGCCGGCTCCGACTGGCTCCATCACTCGGATAATTATCTCGGGGGCGGAGATACTCCCGGCAAAGCGGTCACCGACCGTCATGATGCAAACCTTGCCGCAGGGAGAATTTCACTTTTTACCGTACCGATGGCCGGTTACGTTGCAAAGGATAAAAACGGCGCCGTTACAGAATCCGAAACAGCGCCGTCACCACGTTGGGATGCAATAGCCTATGTAAAGCCGACCGCGTTTCTCCTTACTCCCGATCTTACAGACAACGTCGTATATATGGATGAATATGTCAATTTCCTTGTCGACAAGTATGGCAAAGCTTCGTCATCGACCGGTATCAAAGGCTATCTCCTTGACAATGAACCGGCATTATGGCCGTCAACACACGCCCGGCTCCACCCTGCACAGCCGACATGCGTTGAAATCACCGACCGATCCGTTGCACTGGCTGCCGCAATTAAAGCGGTCGATGAAACCGCTGAAATTTACGGGCCGGTGTTTTACGGTTTTAACGCCATGTATGATTTCCAGGGCGCACCTGACTGGGACTCGGTTTCATCCGGTCAGGAGTATACCTGGTTTGTCGATTACTACCTGCATACAATGAAACAGCGCTCCGACTCTGCCGGGAAACGGCTTCTTGATGTGCTGGATCTTCACTGGTATTCAGAAGCAAAAGGCGACAATCGTATAACCGATAAAAGCGCTGCAACGGAAAACGATCGAAAAGCACGCGTGCAGGCACCACGCACGCTCTGGCAGCCGGGCTATGTTGAAAATTCCTGGATTGGCGAGTGGTTTCAGGCCTTTCTTCCACTGCTGCCCAAAGTGCAGGAGTCAATTGACAAGTATTATCCAGACACGAAAATTTCGATTACCGAATGGAACTTCGGTGGGGAGGATGATATATCGGGAGGCATTGCCAAGGCGGATATTCTGGGCATTTACGGCAAGCTTGGCGTATATGCTGCGTCATACTGGAAACTCTGGGACTCTACCGATTACACGAGCGCCGGATTTAAAATTTATAGAAATTTCGACGGGCAGAAAGGCGCCTTTGGCGCTATCCATGTGCAGGCAACCACTGACAACTGGGAAAACGGCTCTGTCTATGCCGCGCAAAAAAGTGATACCAATACCGATCTCCATCTAATAATTATTAATAAAAATTTTACCGAGCAGATGGAGGCCGCCATAACAATAACTTCGAATGCAATATATAAAGACGGTGTTGTCCGGGGCTTTGACTCCCGGAGTGCGTCAATTAAACAATACCAGCCGATTTCATCAATACAGAACAATACCTTTACCTATACGGTACCCGCATTGAGTGTCTATCATATCATACTGAAGGAGCAGGGCAATTCCATAGGCTCATCACTCGCATCGTTGACAGGCAAACACAACAATTTTAAGGCAACCCGAAACAAAAACGGCGCCATGCAGTATTCACTCTCTCTGCCTGAAAGCAGGAAGGTCACAATAAACCTTTATGATCTGCAGGGGAAATTGATTCAGACTGTTTTCAACGGCATTCTTGGTCCCGGATCGCACAGCAGGATCTGTGCCGGGCGGTTTGCAACCGGGATCTATTGTACAACGGTGAAAATCGACGATAAAACTTTTAACGGCATGATATTTGTAAAATAACAGGGTTACGGGTAAAGATACTGCTATTGAATTAAGCTCATCGCTCAAAACAATATTAACACTATACAACTAATAGGGTCTTGTCCTGAATTCAAAAGGAATATTTTCTTTTTCTGCATATTCGGTGATTAATTGAATAGCCTGTGTAACTCGTGCGACAAAATTCCGTGCCGTTTCATGGTGAAAACCGATTGAAACATAATAGATACTGTCCGGATTAGCTTTATACAATTTTGCACTCTCCTTAAAAACGTCCAGCATATCAGGACCTTTCATATAATCGGCCAGGCAGCCGTTATCCGGCACCTCGATCAGGCCGTCGATAATGGTATACGGTTGTGATGAAATGGTAATATCCTGCCAAAGCTCTTTTAACCATTGCGCAAAGAAGGTACTGTCTGAAATGCCATAATATTCTGCGTTGTCATTTTATCGCCTTCCCAGTCAACACTGACGATAATTACCACCCTGCCCGAAACTTTTTTAGTGAGCAGTAACGTATAGTCGGCATCATACTTTTCAATGGGTAAAGTCAGCGTATTGTAGCCGTCTTTGGTCGCTTGTAAAGTGTCAATTATTTTTCTGTATCCCTTTGCTGAAGCCAATGGTAACGGCGGGGATTCATGGCGCACTGCTGCAGTATATACTGCAGGCAGATTAACTGTTTTGAATGTATAGGTGCCGGTACCGATTTTCAGCGTAATAATATAGACAGCCTGGGACAAGGTATTGTCAAAGAGAGGAATCGTATACAGGCCTGCAGCAAGCACCTCGTTTAATACTCCGCAAACGACTCTTCCCTGCAGGTTGCGAACTTCAAGTAAAACATTTTGCTCAGCAGATACCGGGAAAGACAATGTACCGTTATAGAGACTTATCTGAGCGGCATGTTGTTGCAGAGAGTTGTTGAGTATCGGTGCAATAAAATCGAACTCAAAGTTACCGGTGCTGTCTGTTGTTGCAGAGAGATTCTGTTTAACCAATGTTACTGATGCTGACTGAACAGCGATGGAATCTTCATCAACAACTTTTCCGGTTACTTTTTCAGCCCGGGAATTACTACTAATTATCAGAGTAAATAATGCTAATAGCCATATTCTGGACAACCGCATATAAATCCCCCCTTTAGTTTTTTAAATGCCCCTCTTGCCTGCATCCACTGAAATGTACTGGTAATATACTCAAAAACAGGCACAAAAATCCCGTTTTTAACATGGATGGCGCATTTTACGCAGACTCTCTATTTCTATATTGAGTTACATTTTGTTTATTTGAGGGCCGGAATGAAAGACCTGGTTGAAAACAGGTGTGATATACTATTCCAAAACCTTACATATCGTTTTATTTACAACTGTGCCGAAGTACTTGTCTCTTTATTACGTCTGATACTTTCCCACAAGTCAGGATACATACGCTTGGCGCAATCGGGACACATGGTGTGGCTGAAATCAAGATGATCGCGCCGCCTGAAATATTCCTCCACCTCCTGCCAGTAACCGCTATCATCCCGGATTTTTTTACAGGAGGCACAAATCGGCAGCAGTTCCCGCAACGTCTCAATCTCCTGCAACGCCTTCTGTAAATCCCGTATCAGATTAATGCGTTCCCGCTCGGTCGCTTTTTCAACCGTAATATCGCGGGTGACTATCATGGCGCCTTCAGGAAAGGGAGAAATGGTAATGGCGAGGACGCGATCCCCGTACTGCATTTCCGGAAAATTCTTGATCACGCCGGTTTGAATAGAATCCAGCAGGTGGGAATACATGTCAATGCCGTGCTTTGACGCATAATCGCGGTACATGATATCACCGACATCGGGAAGCCGGTCGCCTGACTTCAGCTTTGCCGTATTCGACCTGACCACCCTTCCAACTCTGTCAACAATTATCGTTTGAAAGGGGTTGAACTGAAACAGAGCAAAATTGTATTCCTCTTTCCGCAGAAGCTCCTTGTATCCCTGTTTGTAATACTCGCTCAATGCCTGGTACCTGACAATATCATTTTTAAGCTGTCCCAACTCGTTCTCAAGTTGTCGGATTTTATCTGAAGGCCCCATATTTTTACCCCTCACCGGTGAAATAAAGAAGCGGTTACTGTTAATTGTCCTATTCCCGGAATGTTTTGTCAAGAAAAAAAAATATTATCCGATACAATATGTTGTATATCTTTTTTGATAAGTCCCTATATATAGGCAAGTTAGAGAATTGACCGGGTATGAGGTTTTTCCTCTGGTTTGGGAGGCGATCCTGGCGCTGGTTCCTTCCAGAGATTACAGCGCTTCAGGATTTTCCGAATGACATCCTCTTCCTCAATGAAGGAAATAATCTTCATCGCACCTCCACACTTAGGACATTTCAACGTATCAACTTCAAACACTGCCTTTATTAAAACCGGCCGGCGTGAAAGCGCTCGGGCTTTAACATAGACACCAGCCCGCGCATTGATGCTGACGAACGTGCCGGAATGCAGCGGCTCATCGAGTATATTTCCCGGCGCCCGTTTTCTCTGGCCCGCATGGTCAGGCTTACGGATGACGGCAAAGTCCTGTATCGGGCAAGTCACCCGAATTGTACACGATTTCCTGCGCTTGGCCATGAAATGGACCTGCGGCCCGGCATGAGGCGAAACTATCAGGTATTCGACCCATTTGATTTCCTCGCTTCAGTCACGCAGCATATCCCCAATAAAGGCGACCATATGTTACGCTACTACGGCTGGTATTCTAATATGAAACGCGGAATGCAAAATGGTGAGGCAAAAAACCACCCCGCCGCGGATAAGCGCGAAGAACTTTCTGAGTACCGGCTCCGGCGTCGCATTACATGGGCGGCACTCATAAAATGTGTGTATGAGGCAATGCACTGAGTTCACCGAAGTGCAGACCCGCTTGAGTGCCCCAAGCCTGTGGTGAGCTTGTCGAACCATGCGGTTCCGAAATGAAAATTGCCGGTTTTATTGAGAGAGAGGAACCCGGACTTATACATATGCTGCTGCGTGCGGCAGGCTTATGGAAAGAACCGGCGCCGAGAGCACAGCCGCATGAATCTGTCGCAACACCTCTCGCCGAAAAAATCACCGTTGACAATGATTTTTTCGCGCTCAATTGTGTCTGATTGTCCCTCCCGTAAATTCGGCCGCGCCGATACTGTTGTCTTTTCTTGCTTTTTTGGACATCAATGAACGATATTTCTCAATGTTACAGTCTGTGGAAAAGGATGGAAGGACTGGAAATCAGACGAAAAATTGTTTGTTTGTAAAATATTACGGATATTCGAAGTTGTAATAGACCCGAAAATTAAAATTCGTATCGGAAGCCGGTGATTTAGGGGATGTAATTCGGAGAACAAAGTAAAAACAAATAATTCTAAAATAGAAAGAAGTAATAAAATGACAAATTTTATTACTGAAGAAAACAGCTGCAGAATAGGACTTATGGCTAAACATTTAGGCCCTACAATGTCACTGCTGTTACTCCTGGCCGCACTCCCGGCGTTTAGCCAGGAAGACCCGTGTCCACAAAATAAGGATAATGCCGGATTCAAACAATTTACCGATGGTGGTGTGACGAGGGAATATATCATCTATGTTCCGACTTCCTATGACGAAAATAATCCAACCCCTTTGCTTATTAATTATCATGGCCGGGGAGATTGTGCAGCTGACTGGGAAGCAACTGTTATTGATGGCTTAATATTTGGTGATGCAAACAGGGGAGGCGCATTCAAGATTTGTGGGCATTTTTTAACGAGGGTATTGACATCCGCCTTTTTTTAGCATATTTTTGATAGCAATAAAAAGCTATCGGAAAGGAGAAAACACATTAAGGAGCATCTGCAGCGTATTAAAAAGATTAAAAAACAACTCATGCAATTAGGCCCGGTACTTCCGGGAAGTTTAAGCGAACAATGGAACGTATGTGG
>CAZIYW010000163.1:0-9154 GCA_964543525.1 uncultured Fibrobacterota bacterium
CTTTTTCCATTCACCGGACCCTCTTCGTGTCGTGTTTACCGCTAATGTAACAGAGTCACTCAACCTCTCTCTTCATGGTATCCTGCGACCCGGCCATCATGTCATCACAAGCAGTATGGAGCATAATTCAATGATGCGTCCGCTACGAATACTCGAACGAAACGGCGTGGAGCTTTCGGTGATCCGCTGTTCACCGCAGGGATTGCTTGATCCCGATGATATCGTTCCGGCATTGCGGAAAAATACGGTCATGATAGCCCTCAACCATGCGTCAAATGTCACCGGTACTATCCAGCCGATTGCAGAAACGGGAAAAATTGCCCGGGAACATGATCTTCTCTTTTTACTCGACACCGCGCAAAGCGCAGGTGTGATTGCAGTTGACATGGAAGAGGCCTGTATTGATTTGCTCGGCTTTACCGGCCACAAATCACTTTTCGGTCCGCCCGGTACGGGAGGACTGATTGTAGGCGAGCGAATCAATGAAAAAACATTTCTGCCGTTAAAGACCGGCGGGACCGGCAGTCGATCGGAACTGGAGGAACAGCCGGACTTTCTGCCCGACCGGTATGAAAGCGGTACGCCCAATACGGTGGGTATCGCCGGTCTTCTGGCCGCACTGCAATGGATAGAGGAAACCGGTATCAATACCATCCGGGAGCATGAAATCATGCTGACCCGCAGACTTCTTGACGGCTTGCAGGCAGTACCAGGCGTGACCGTATACGGATCTTCCGATGCTGAAAAACAGACTGCAACCGTCTCGTTTACCGTCAATAAAACCTCCCCTTCCGATGCGGGATTACTTCTGGATGACAAGCATGATATATTATGCAGGGTAGGGCTTCACTGCTCACCATCGTCACACAAAACAATCGGCACATTTCCGGAAGGAACAGTTCGTTTCGGCCTGGGGTATTTTAATACGCCCGAAGAGGTGGAAAAGGCGATAGCAGCGGTTGAACAAATTGCAGGTCGGTAGGGAGTTGAGTGGATAGAGTGTTGGAATGTTGGAAAGTAATGAAAGAGCGGGTATAGAATGTCGAATGATAAAGTATTAAAGGTGAGGTATTGGAGTGTTGAGGGATGAAAAGAAAACGGCCACCGGCGATGAGCGAACAGCGATGTGATTTTTCACACTGCTCCGCCGCTCCGGTACTCCAATACTCCATTTATGATATAAGGTTACTCTTTACCGTGTAATTTACATTATGAAGACCGAAAACAATTCAGTCATCCTGGTTCACGCCACCAGCCACGCATTGCGTGCGGAAAAACTGGTAAAGCAGGCTGGAATATCGTGCCGGCTGATTCCGGTACCGCGCCGGTTAAGCTCAGATTGCGGGGTGTGTTTACGGGTGAAACAGGCTGATCGTGATGTAGTGGAACAACTGTTGACGGATAGCCGTCTTGAGATTGAAAGCGTACATGACCTGTGAATAAAAAGAAAGGATACTGTGCATGTCGGAAAAGGATAAACTGATTCGATTGACATCACTGGTAACGGCTGCGGGGTGAGCGGCAAAAATGGGTCCTGAGACTCTGCTGCAGGTCCTGCAGCCGCTGAGAAGCATGTTTCAGGGAAAAGACTACCCGGAACTGCTGATCGGCCTGGATGTCAGCGATGATGCTGCTGTTTACAAAATAAACGATGATACCGCCATAATCCATACCCTGGATTTTATTCCGCCCGTGGTTGACGATCCCTATTCCTTCGGCGCTATTGCCGCTTGTAATGCATTGAACGATGTGTATGCCATGGGCGGGAGAGTGATCCTTGCGTTAAACATCTGCGGTTTTCCACAGACCCTTCCCTCGGATGTCATCAGTGAAATACTGCGGGGTGGCGCGGAAAAAACAGCCGAAGCCGGCGGTGTCCTTGCCGGCGGCCACACCGTTGAAGACAAGGAGCCGAAATACGGCCTTTCGGTGATAGGCCTGGTCCGTCCGGATCGCATTCTCTCCAAAGCGAATGCGCAGCCCGGCGATATTGCGGTGCTTACCAAGCCACTGGGCAGCGGCATTATCACGACAGCGGCTAAAGGAGAGGCGGCAGAACCGGCGCACGTGGCGGGCGCGATACAATCCATGCAGAAACTCAACCGGCTGGCCTCGGAGCTTTTTCAGGAAATAGGTGTCCATGCCATGACCGATGTTACCGGATTCGCGCTTCTGGGTCACAGTAATGAAATCGCGGAAAAAAGCAAGGTACAGGTATGTATACATGCGAATCAGCTCCCATTTCTTGACGGCGCGCATCAGTATGCCCGTGACTGGCTCTTTCCGGGCGGCGCCTGCAACAATGAAAATTGCTATAAAGACACTATTACTTTTTCGGAAGGTATTTCGCCGGAGATGCAGAAACTGCTATTTACACCGGAAACCGCCGGAGGATTGCTGGCTGCTGTTGCACCCGACAGGATAGAAGCGGTAATCACCCTTTTTAAACAGCACAACGAACAATACTGGACTGTCGGCGAAATAGTCGAAGGGTCAGGTGTTCTGGTCAGAAGTGATTAATGAGCGATACACGCTCCTGCTCATTTCATCTTTTTAATCTTAGTGCCGACATACTCGACATTAAGAGTCAAGGTAAAATCTTCAAATCCCGGTTTGCGCCGTACCACTTCGGGAACCAGTGTTTCCTGAATGTACTGTGCACTGGTGTTGCCGTTGACAATCACCGGTTTACATTCAAAAAAACCTGAGGATGACGGTGGATACAGTACTTCCAGAACAGTGCCTTTGGGTATGTTACAGGTAAATGCATCCGAGTATTCCATACTTCCCTGAATATCGGCAGCCTCTTTCAATTCTACCAGCGTTTCAAACTTATCGCCTTTTTTTATTGAAGATCCTGAACCACACCCCAGGAGGAATACTAAAAGTGGAAGTATAAAAATCAATACGTTACGCATGTACATACATGCCTCCTTTTAGAGATTTTCTCGTGTTCCATCCCTCTACCCTATAATGGAAACTAACATTCGCCAAATCGAACTACAACAGTAAAATGCAAAATGCAATTATTTTGTGTCACGGCCATACTCCGGGGCTTTGCTCCTCCGGCGGGATGAGAGTAATTTTTATCCCGGTACTGTCAAGTTTTTTAAGAAATTTTCCGAAAATAGTAATAGGGAGTCTTCAGGAGTGCAGGTGGTGTTTTATGGATAATAAGCAACAGATTAAAGAAATTCAAAAATACCGGTGTTATTTATGCAAATCAATGCATAAGAATGTCGATATAAACACGGCAGCGCTATTGTGGATTCGTAAATATGCCAAAATATGGAGGTCAAAACATGAAGATAAACAGTTTTAATAATCCTCCCGGTGAAACGGGTAATTACCTGTTACAACTGCTTATTTCAATCCTGTCAACGAAGCATTAATTCATTCTAACGCAATACTATACAATAAGATGGGTTCAACAACACACCGGTTAAAAATGCCTGAGAGACGGCCTGCCTATACGGAATACGCTGAAACCGATTTCGAACAAGGCCTCGTGATCCAGAATATTTCTGCCGTCAAAGACAAACGCCGGGGATTCCATATCTTTAAATATCCGTTTATAATCGAGATTTTTATATACATCCCACTCTGTTAATACGGCAATTGCATGAGCCCCTTCCGCGGCATCGTAGGGATTTGACTCATAGGTTACCATATCGCCCAACCCGGCAAGGTCTTTTTTTGCGTTGACAATGGCTTTGGGGTCGGTTATTACAAGATGGGCCTTCTCCTCAGCCAGTTTTTTCGCGATATGAATGGCGGGCGACTCTCTGGTATCACCGGTATCCTTTTTAAAGGCAAAGCCGAACAGGGCAATTTTTTTTCCGGCAACCGTATTAAACATAACCTTGATCATCTGCTGTACAAAACGGGACTCCTGATACTCGTTGATTTTCACCACATTCTCCCAGTACTGCGCCACCTCGTAAAGACCGTAATGTTCGCAGATATAGACAAGATTAAGAATATCTTTCTTAAAACATGAGCCACCGAACCCGACACTGGCATTGAGAAATTTGGGGCCGATTCTGCGGTCCATCCCGATGGCATGGGCTACTTCAGAAACATTTGCCTCGGTTTTTTCACACAACGCGGAAATACTGTTTATTGACGAAATACGCTGTGCAAGAAACGCATTTGCCACCAGTTTGGATAACTCCGCGCTCCAGATATTACTGGTGACTATTTTCTCCCGCGGCACCCAGTTGGCATAGATATCGACAAGCTCACTGCAGGCTTTCAACCCCTGCTCCGTCTCCTTGGATCCAATGAGTACGCGGTCGGGATTCTCAAGGTCCGCAATCGCAGTCCCTTCAGCCAGAAATTCCGGATTGGACAACACCTCAAAATTGATACCCTTGTCATTCTCATTTAAAATGCGCTCCATGGCACGGGCGGTCCGTACCGGCAGCGTGCTCTTTTCCACAATAATTTTATCATTCTTGGAAACCTTTACGATATTACGGGCGGTTTTCTCCCAGTACTGCAGATCTGCCGCTTTACCCGCACCTTCACCGAACGTTTTGGTCGGGGTGTTGACCGAGACAAAAATGATATCCGCGTTTTTTATGCCTTCATCAACATCCGTTGAAAAGAACAGATTTCTTCCCCGTGCCTCTTTGACCACTTCAAGAAGCCCCGGCTCATATATCGGCAGTTCATCAGTCTGCCACGCAGCTATTCTCTCTGCACTTATATCAACGACAGTGACTTCGTATTGAGGACACCGTGCCGCAATAACCGCCATGGTTGGCCCGCCAACATAACCTGCGCCGATACAGAGAATCCGTTTCTGGAATTTTTTCCTGGACATTATATATTACTCCATAAACTAGATTAAAAAATTGCCATTAAATATATGGCAATGATAAACAATACAGGTTTCAAAAAATGGTTATTAAATATATGTTATACCGTTTTTTTTCGGCATAACTTTCGCATTAATATAGATTTATTATAGAGCAAGGTTAAAAATCATAGTCATTATTTATAAACACCGGCAAATGGAACTCACTAATTGCCCGCAAAATAATTGTCGGGTAATATATTTATTTATAGACAACATTGGTATCTTAAATCATTTACAGGATAACTGAATGAAACGGCAATCAATTGCAGTATGCTTATATGTGTGGTTACTTATACAATTTAGTGGCGGTGACATATTACTTGATGACTTTACCAATTATTTCGGCGGCACCAATGATCAGTGCCACATCGGCGAAGCTCTGGGGTACAGTATTGTCGGGCCGAATGCCGTTGATACGGGTGGCGGCTGGTGGCGGCCGTTTACCGATACTCTGGGTACGGTGATTACCGGCGGCAGCGGTACCGTTCTCGACACCGGCACCTATGCCAGGCTGGTGGAATCCTCAGCCATGCATATCATCTATAAAACATACCTCTGCACCGCCAATATGGTAGATACCTGGCCCTACGCGTATATATCCTGCAATATGGCAGGTGATACCGCCACCTGGTTCGATTTCAGCAACCTTACCAGTATAAAACTGAAGCTGAAAGGATCCGGCTCCATACGATTTTCATTCAGAACAAAGGATATCTCCGATCTTTTTGCCGGTGACAGCTCGGCATGGGGATTTTATGGGTTCAAATACGACCTTACACCGGACTGGAAAGAAATCATTATCTCGACAACCCTGTTTTCACCCGAACCGTTCTCCCCGCCTGCCGACTCGCAATGGACCTGGGATCACGGGAAAAATGCCGTAAAAGCCTTTGATATATATGCCTGTCCCGATGAAGATACCACCACCAACGACAGCACCGAACTGTATATTGACGCTGTCACCTTTGAAGGAATTACCTGGCAGGAAACTTTCAACTTTGAGTATGTGGATTTACCGAATCTGACTGCGGTACCCGGCGACAAGACCCACTTTATTCTCGATACAACGGTTACCCTTTCCTCAGCGCTGTCCATTGAAAACCGGATTTATTATACCACAGACGGCACAGCGCCGGATACCGGCGACACTTCACAGCTCTATACGACACCCTTTACCATTTCCGGCGATACTGTAGTCGTACAGGCGGTAATTACAGTCAATAATGTAATTCTCGAATCAAAATCATGGACCTATTATCAGGATGTCATTCCCGTGGTGTTAACTGCGGTACCGGGTGACAGCAGCCATTTTTCTCTCGATACTTCCGTAACGTTGACAGCAATACCGCCGGATGCCTCGATCCGGTATACTCTCGACGGCTCGGTACCTACCACAGGCTCACCGCTGTACACAGGGCCAATAACGCTTAACCAAAGTACAACCCTTCGGGCAATGTCCTACCGGTTCGGCTATATCGGCACGTACGGCAGCTGGGACTACATCTGCGATCTGCTGGCATCGTGGCTGCTGGCAAATCCTGGTGACAGCGCGCAATTCGGCGATACTCTAACCGTTAATCTCACCACTAACGCGGATACCATACTATATACCACCGACGGTACGGATCCCGCGACAAACGGGACTGTATATACCGGCCCGTTCAAGATAACGGGTGATACTGTAGTGGTGCAGGCAATTGCTGTCGGTGACGGGTATGACACCATTGCCGGTATCTGGCACTATTTCGGCATTATGACCGGTATTGACAATACTTCGCCGGGCAGCGTGGCCTGTAAAAAGCTTTCCCTGCGGCAATACTGCAGGACCGGAAACAATATACTTTTACACATCGGCATTCCCGACAACACCGCAGCTTATTTGTCGATTTTTACCCCGGCCGGCCGGAAAATAGTTGAGAGAACAATCCGGGGATGCGGCTACCATACCGTTACGATATCTGATGAGCTGATCGGTAAAGGGATCTATTTGATAAGACTTACGCACGGCAGAGAAGAGATTATTGTTAAAAATATTGTGCAATGACACCGGCTGAGCGACGCGATACAAGCCGGAAGTTAATCTGTGTGGAATCAGGCGGTAGTATTCGGGCAATGGAGTGGTGGTATGGGGGAAAGCCGAGGAGGAGGAAACGCGGCCACAACCACCTCCTGTTCCAGACCAGAGCAGACGCCGGTTATCTTCAATTCCTGCCTGACTTCACCATCTAAAAATCAGCATATGATCCGGATATGCCGGCCGTTTCAGTATCAGGCGTCCCGACATGTTACCATACCAATGACTCATGTTATAAGCTGCTCCATATACTCCATGATTGAATTCACAATATTATCGGTTGACAAGTACACTCATGCAATACTATAACCCGAGTTTCTCTTTAAGCGCTTCGGGAGCAAACGGTTTCACGATATAATTATTTGCACCGGCTTTAATCGCTTCAATTACTTTGTTTTTCTCAGATTCAGAGGTGCACATGACAATTTTTACATTTTTATAACTAGCATTCTCGCGAACCTTTTTCAGACAGGTCATCCCGTCCATAACCGGCATATTCCAGTCCATCAGGATTACATCAACGGGCATATTGCTGTAAAGTTTGTCAAGGGCATCATCGCCATTCTCAGCTTCCACAATATCTTTAATTCCCAGGTTGTTAAGCTGTGTTTTTTGTATTCGCCGCATAGTTGCGGAATCGTCAACGAGTAGTATTTTCATTTTTTACCTCCTTATCTCGTTTTAAGAGCAACTTCCATTGCAAATTCCCCTAAACTAGATTTCAGGGGCACAATAATTGTCGGCACACCGGTCTGCACTTCAATACGGTGTCCGGATCCTACTACCACATTGGGTAATGATATTGACAGTTTAAACTGGGTCAGATACTGTTTCGTATTACCAGCGATGATATTGGCCAGTTCACCGATGCCGTCTGTCAACTCCGAGCCGACAATTTTAATTTCTTCTCCCAGCAGGGTCGAGACAATTTTCAGGGCCATTACTTTGGGGAAGCTGATTGATATTATTCCCTGCGCTTCACCGGAAAGACCGATTACACCGGAAATATCATAACTGTGCCTGGCATCTTTTTTCAGCATCGGTGTACCGGTAGCGAGGTCAAGATTCAACATTGTTTTGAATGTTTCCACCGTTGCCCTGATAAACGGGTTGATATAGGTTACATCCATAGAAACTCCTTTTGTTAATTATTTCACTAATTTCTTTATCGTTATCCGGTATTACTTATCCACCAATTGTAATGCATATTCCGCAATGCGATCGAGTGGCAGCACCTTCTCCGCAGCACCTAACTTGATAGCCTCACCGGGCATGCCGAATACCACGGACGTCCGGCTTTAATGCCACAATTTTATCCCGTGCAATATAGGAATCGTGAGCAGTGCCCACGATATTAATATCCGACTCCTGTGCAAGCTCCCGGGACAATATCTGCCGTACCACCGCCGAATCATTTACCACCAGTACATTTATCATATTTTCTTCCTGTTTTCCCGTCTTTTCGCTTTCCCGTCAGTTACCGCTCGAACCCGTGTTACAGTTCCGAAAAATCAAGTATAAACATCACCCGACTGTCATCCGCTTCAAACCACATGGCGTTGTCTTCGTTATACCGCTCCATTAGAACTTCCGGCGGGAGTTTTTCCGGAATACCGAGTTCAAATACCGGATCGGAAAAATAAACGCACAGTCACTGAGAATACGACAGATGACCTCTTCAGCCTTTTCAGTAAACTCATTACTCGACACCCCAACCTCCGAGTGTTTCTATGATAATGTCCCGAATATTCTCAGAGGTAAACGGCTTCCTGAAATAGCCCTTAATACCTTTCTGACGGAGTTGCTCTATCCGGGATTTACTCCCTTCCGTGGAAACAATAACAACGGGTATCTCCCGGTATTCCGGATTATCATTCATTGCATCGACAAGCTCGACTCCGTTCATCTCAGGCATATTTATATCGGTGAAAACAATATCCACCCACTTATCAACCAGCTTTTCCAACGCATCTTTGCCGTTAGCCGCCTGAATAATATCATCAACCGGTAATTTTGTCATACCTATGGTACGTTCAAGAACGGATCGTATCGTTTCCGAATCATCCACGACCATTATTGTGTATGCCATACTCACACTCCATTAGAATGATAATTATGCCATTATATTCCTTTTTTTTAAATAAAAAAAATATTTCTTTATAGGAGGTATGCTCTTAAATACCCCTGCTTTTTTAAAAAAAATTAGCCATCTGCAA
>CAZIYW010000164.1:0-8998 GCA_964543525.1 uncultured Fibrobacterota bacterium
TTATAAAAAATAAAGTTGTAATCAATTGTTCATTATATATATAGTATTTTTGTCTATAAGGAACACGAGGCAAAACCGTCGGATTTGATTGATTTGCTCATTATGCAGTCTTACCAGTCTCTGTCAAAGCGGTCTCCTCCGTTTGGCAGGGTCGAAATGACAAATCAGAGAATTTTCTAACGAGCGCTATTAATATTCTTTACCGCAGAAATCCGGCTGTCATGGTGGCATAGCGAGAATATCGGGTAACTGTGCAGAGGGGATAAGGTATCCATTGTGGAAGAGAAAAACAGGAGGAAAAAAGTCACCGGATCACTTGAAAAAGCGGTGGCATTACGATACGATGAAGAGAAAGATTCTTCACCTCGTGTTGTTGCCAAGGGTAAAGGGTACATTGCCCGACAGATCAGGGAGATTGCCGATGAATATGGAATCCCGATTCGACATGATGATGATCTCGTTGAGCTCCTTGCACAGGTAGATATTGATAAGGAAATACCGAAGGAACTCTATGCAGCGGTGGCAGAAATATTGAGCTGGATTTACCGGGCCAACGAAGAGTTACGAAAGGAGAAGTTTGAATGAAGAAATCCCTTCTGTTCTTGTTTCTGCTGTGTATTGGGGCATATTCGCAGAATGTAACGGTAGTATTTCTTGGCATACTTCCGGGAGGAGCACCGGAGTTTGAAAAGAAATTTTCCGATCTCCTGAGAGAGCAGATTACAGTAGTGCCTGAGGTGACCATTGCTGATTATGATGAAACCCGGCGCCTGAAAAAGAGAACTGATTTTAATAATTCTCCCGTACTCACACGTTCCTTCATTGAAAAACTGATGCTTGTGGCGAGTGAAAAAACACTCGTCGTATGGGGTGATATAGCCGATTTTTCCATTAAACCGGTGCGCCGCTGGTTGATAGGGGCCGAGGCTGTCGGGAATATTACCATCAGTCTGACAATGTACAGTCTTGATTTTCGTGAAGTTGCGTTCATTGGGGACCTTTCTTGTGAGACACGAATACCGAAATCGCCGGTTTTTTTCAGAAGCGTTGATAAAGTGACTCACATAACCGCTGCGGACAGAACCGCTATTATTAAAGAACTACAGAAACAGGCTGTCCGGAAATCAACTGATCTTATTAAAAGTGTTGTCGTGAGCCAACTGATTAAGACCGGTTCTATTCGACCTGAAGTTAAGGAAAAAAAAGTGCCATCTGTTTCCGACCTTTTTGATATCCCCACGGTAGAGGCGCCTGATGTGGGAGAAGAAAAGGAGGAAGAGTCGGAACTGCTTCAGGTAGAGGAACCGGATCAGAAGTCTGAGGAAGTTGAGGAAACGGAAGAAGCGGAAGAGGGTAAAGAGACAGAGGAGGAGAAGGAAGAATAAAGTATCTTTAAAAAAAACTTAACTTTATTTATATTATGGTGTATCATATAGAGAGATAATAATTGATGATAACGAGAATTTTTGTCTTGCCTTATAACAAGGGAGGGCTTCGTGAGTGAAATGGGTTCCTATAAAAATGTTTTTGATGATCAGAATGAATTTAATAAATTAAACGATTTAATACTGGGAGCCATACAGGAATTTTCCGATTATCGAAAGGGTAATCTGACGTATGGTGAAATAATGTTTGTCATGGAATGTATATTGGATTCCATGCGGAGTTCGTCTGAAAAAGATGCTAAAACAGCACAGAATATCAAAGGTATTGAGGAAACACCAACCTTTTCATTATTGCTGTCGGTTGTCTCACGTCTGGTAGAGTCAATGGTGAAAAAAGGTATAATTGATTCGGGTGATGAAAAGTATATTCTTCATGGAGAATAATATTTTATAATACTTTATTAGTTAAATCGAAATCAGAAATATTGAAAAGGGGTTGCAGACGCTGATGGATGACCATAAACCATATAGATTAAAACTCTCGTTTCCGGGAAATCTTGAATATGTATCTCCCATTCGGAAATTTGTTTCCGAAGTATTACAGGTCAATAATTACAGCCAGAAATTTGCATATCGCTCTGAGGTAATTGTTGATGAGATTTGCAGCAATGCAATCAACTACGGCTGTAAAACGGTAGATGCCCGTGTGGATTTTCTCTGTTTCATATATCCGGACCGGATGGAAATCCAGGTCAAGGATCAGGGAGGGAATAATACCGATGTTGAACGTCTTCGCGTAGCCGTTGAAAATAATGATACATTTAAAAGTGACTCTGATGTATTACAGAATCCGTGTACGGGTTCCCTGGGTTTGGAAATAGTACGTATGCTTTCTAATGAAGTTAATTTTCATGTTGATGAGAACAACGTCACTACCCTTCGTGTAGTGAGAAAACGTAAATCTGATGCAAATTAGCTCCTGTTTTTCTTGAAAGAAACAGGGAAGAGAGACTTTCATCACACTTTGCTCCACGACTCAGACAGCAGTGGTCTAATGCTGAGCGGTAGATTTTATTGTTCAATTGCGGGTAATGGCAGTATTTTTTTCCTGCTCTCGTTTGTTGACGGAGTTTAAAAGTAACGTGACCAATAAGACATTAAGAAGAAAGTATTTTTTCGGGAGTATAAAAAGAACGGATTATGAAATCGTTTCACATTGAATTTACTCAGAGTAAGGATGCGCCGGAGGTAATTATTGTCTCCGTCAAAGGGGAAATGGGGCATGGTGCGATTAAAAAGATTCGTCAGACGTTTGACCAGATACTCAAGGGTAATAAACTGTTTATCGTTGTTGATATGTCTGAAGTGGAATCGGTTTCATCTGCTGCAATCGGCGAATTAATGGGGTGCAGGACCGCACTCATTGAGAAAGACGGTGATATGGTACTTGCCGGAATGCAGATGGATGTTTTTGAAAGGGTACACGCGCTGGATGCAGATAAAATATTTACTTTCTATAAAGATGTGCGCAGTGCCGTGAATCTTTACTACTGGGAGTACCAGGGCCAGGTTGAACAGATAGTCCTCAGTTTCCCTTCGGAACTTTCTTTTGTCCCTCCCGTCCGACAGATGGTGCGCAGGATAGCGAAACAGAAAAATTATAGTAATAAGGATGCGTTCCGTATTGAAACCATTGTTGATGAGATCTGCAACAATGCTGTTGAACATGGCACACAAAGTGACGGCAAAGAGGTTGAAGTTGTGGTTGCCATTGATCGGAAAAAAATCGAAATAACCATTACCAACCAGACTGATCCGGAGAAGATAGAATCGCTCAAGAAAATGTCCGAGTATTTATCTGCGCCACAGACTTCGTTTCATGATATGCGGGGGCGGGGATTAGCACTGGTAAAAATGTTATCAAACAATTTTAAAATAGATAGTTCTGATGTTGGAACCTGTGTGCGTGTGACAAAACTCAGAGAGGATTAGGTATATGCAGTCACAAATAGAATTACTCTATGAAGAAATTAAGCAGAAGCCGGGGGCAAAATTAGTTCGTTTTATTGGTGATCTTGATGCAACAAATGTTGAAAGTGTCGTTGAAAAGATATTTAGCCTGCTGAATGAAGGTATATTGAATATTGTTGCTGATTTTGAAAAACTTCGTTATGTAAACAGTACTGGACTGGGCATTCTGCTGCATTTCAGTAAATCGGCGAAGGAAAAAGGGGGATCTTTTAAAATTGCCAACGTGAATGAAAATGTCTATGAGATCATCGAGATTATCGGTGCAACTACTTTGCTGGATATCTATGATGAACTTGATGAGGCAATAAATTCACTGTAAGTAATCTACGTTATTTTCATTATTAAATCATTCAACATGGAGGGATAGCGGTAAGAGTATGAGTAAACGAGTATTTTCATGGGGGATTGTAGTAATTGTCAGTGTCATTCTTATCTGGTGCGGTTGTCAGAAAAAATCGGAGGAGCAGAACGCATTTGCGCGGGTCGGATGGAAAGTCATTTCACAGGAAGATTTTGGCTTATTCAAGAAGATGAGACGGTTGTATCCGTCAAGTATGTATGAGCTGGTCTATCCGGAGAGACGGTCAAATGCGACCCAATGCGTTGAAACTGCGGCTATTTTTAAGAAAGCGAAATCGGTCGTCGGCAAGAAGGTAAAAAACAGTATCGATTGGCAATGGAAAGAGAGGTTTTATCCTGCTCAAATGTTTCTGTTTGATGTTCTTGATCGAAACCTGGGGTTTAAGGATGAGGAGATTGAGAAATATTATAATGCCAACAGGGAGAACTATAAAAAGGTTATAAAAGTAACTGTAGACACCGATTCCACCAAGACGGAAACAACCGGTGTTGATTCCACTGATACGACCGCTGCAAAAAAAGATGCGGCAACAAAGGATTCTGTCATTTATCGGCCGCTTAATGCAGTCCGTGCTGAGGTGGCGCGGGTTCTTTTCCTCGAGAAATACCCACCTACTGCAGAATTCTATGCAAGTATGACCGACAGCACCGATTCAGGAAAAGTCGTTGATTCTGCAAATGTAAAAGAACAATGGGTGCAGAAAAAACGGCGAAATATTCATGACTTCTTCCTGAAAACTTTTTACAAAAAGCACTACGGTCAAGAGTACCCTGACTCACTTGAAACGATATTCGGTGAGGGAAAAGTCATTACTCCCGAAGATATGGAGATGATTTTGCAGTGGCTGCCGGCTTCAAGCAGGGAAGACTATAGAAAACCTGATAAACAACGGTATCTGGTTGAATGGCTGTTGAAATGGAAACTCTTTTATGACGAAGCAAAAAATATGGGATTCGTTAAAAAGAAGGATGTAAAAGGAGTCATTGACTGGGCATGGAAATATGATGTTGTCCTGCAGTATATCAATGACGTTGTTGCGGAGGACATTGAAAAAGGAATAACAATTGATACGTCCATGTGTGTCTATGAGCACTGGGATAGAACCGGAAGGCCCGATACCTATCCTGATTCTGCGGCTCTGGCAAATATCGTTAAATCAAATATCGAGTCCAAATTAAAGGTTGCACTTGATGAAAAGATTTATCAGATGCGGAAAAAAGCTCGTGTCAGTTTTTTACAATCCGATTTTGTCGACGAGTTGGTAAAAGATCCTGTTGCTCTGTCAAATGAGGCTGACTCGTTGTATGGCGCAGGGCAGTCAAAAGATGCCGAAAAGATATATAAAAAACTGGTCGATAATTTCCCCTTCCATCCCAAGGGATTGAATGCACTTGTTGAGAAAGCCAAGATTTTAACGGAGAGAGAGCGGTACCACGATGCAATAAAAGATTACCGGAGGTATCTGCTTTTTTCTTCGGATTATGAGAAGCGGTGCAACATTTTCTTTATGATTGGTTTTGTATACGGTGAATATCTCAGTAAGCCCGAACTTGCCGAAGCAAGTTACAAATGGATACTGAAAAACACTCCTGAATGTGAATTGTCGGATGATGCCGAGTTCATGGCACTGCACCTTGATGAGCCCATGATCAGTGTTGACGAGCTTCAGGCTGAAGCAAAACGGCAGGGGAGAAAGATCGAAGAGACAGAGCCGGTATCAGAAGGTGAGGTGCAGGAAGCCGAGGTTAAATCTGAAAGCTAATCATATCGTTTATTATGATATTATGAAAGCCGGATGTTTTTCCGGCTTTCTTTTTTTACTCTTCCGATTTTATTATGTATATCCCGTTCACTCCGGAGAAACACGACTATCTGTATACTTTACTAAACTTTAAGCCCCCACTTTCAGTGGGGGAACCTTATTATGGGGTTTCCAAAGGGGGCGAAGCATCCCCTTTGGCCAAGGCGGTGGTATAAAGCCACCGCCGCGGAGTGGTGCGAGTGGACATGAGCGAAGCGAATGGTCACGAGCGCCTTTACTTTGATTTATTCCCGGCTAATCAAAGGGAGGGCTGCCGGTTGTATGCTTCATTATCTCAGGAAAGCAAAGCTCCTGATAATTACAGTATCTGCAGATTGTTTTTGAGGGTGTTTTCGGGAAATGCTTTATGGGACGCGGGATGTTGTTATCTTTGTCTGCACAGTACGAATACATCTCTTCAGTTTGTTGCTCTACCTTTTTAAAGAAATCCTCAAGATCGTTTTTTTGTAGTTCTATTTCCAGTTCACTGAATTCAGGATAGAGGTATATAATTTTCGGGAATATGATATTCCACGGGATGTTGAAGTTATTACTGGCTGCTGCTGCATACCCGATTAATTGGTTGGTATGTTTATAGGGATCCTTTTTACCTGTTTTCCAGTCCATGATATAAATATAGTCGTCAACAGGGAACAGAAAATCCATTTTGCAGTATGCTTTCAGGCCGTTCAGTCTCGTTTCGCCATATCCGCCCGGTTCAATCATCCAGTTGGTTCTGTTATTGATAGCTTTCATGAATATCCAGCTATAGGTCGGACTGTTTAAGAAATTATGCAGGCATACCTCGATTTTTTTATTTGCAGCCGCCATATCAATCTGTTCGAGTTGGTTATAATAGACTTCCAGAAAGGTTTTCCGGGAGAAGTATTCATCAGCTTTTTGAGCTGCATAGTTATAGAATTTCATTTCATCAATATCACTGTCACTTTTCTGTAATCGTACAAGAAAAGCTTCCATCACATCATGAATGACATTACCAATCTCCAGCGGCACGGATGTTAAATCCTGCAGCATTTTCATTTTATAGGCAGGTACTGAACGGACTTGTTTTGCATAGTAGGTATAAAAATACTGTCGTTTACATTTGTCAAATACCTCATACCGGCTGTTTGACCAGCCAAGAATCGGTGTAAAGGAAAAGTTCTTATATTGAAGCAGCATTATTTTTTTCCGATATACTTATTGGTTAAAAGGGAGGCCATTTTGCACTAAACCAAAATAACAAATGACATCGCATGCCGGAAGGTATTCGATATAAAAGACTGGGGGAAGTGTCGTTGATGATTGTTATATTTTTTCTATAAATTGCAGGACATCTTCACATTGCGCAAGCTCGAGATGGAGATTCAGAACATCATCCGATGAAATAGCTCTTCCTTTGGATGCCTGAGGAGTATTGTATATATAATTAGGCTTTTTCTTGATTACCGGGACACTGTTTTCAAAAGGAGGTGTATTACTTTTTGTGCGTTTCTTTTTTGTAAATTTATCAAAGAAATTTTCAAGCACTGATTCCGTTGATGGGGCGGTTATGGTATTCAATTCATTCTCCGAAAGAATCCGTATTTCATCCTGACTGTACATCAGCGGTGTCCAGCATTCAGGGCAATTCAATACAATAACCGACGGATTCATGGATAGAAACAGTTCAGATTCTTCTCCACAAAGTGGACATTTAATTTTTATTGCTTTGATCATTTCAATTATCTTTTATGATATAGGTTCATAGCACACGGACCCGTGTCCGTACAGTTGATGTTTAAATTGTACTACGATTTTGATTAAATGTCAAGGCTTCCGGAGCGATATGCAAAATAATCTTAAAAAAAATGAAACTGACTATCGGGATACAGTTCTGCACTGTAAAAAAGCCTGTAAAAGTGCCCGAAAAAGAATTTTAAAAAAGCTCGGTAAGCAGCAAAAAGAGTTTGAGGAAACACGTAAGTGGTTGTGGTATAAACAGATAGGTGATTCTTTGCTTGCCGAAGCTGTACACATCGCAAGAGGATCTGCCGAATGCGAGATTGTTAATGTTCACACACAGTGTACGGAGCATATCAGGCTCAATCCCAGGTTCGATACTGTTGGAAACGCAGAGCTGTTTTATAAAAAAGCTAAAAAGGGTAAACGGAGTGAGGAAATTTGTAAAAACCGGTGTGAGGTAACCGGGAAGGAGTTGCAGTTTGTTGAATCGATGATTGCAGCATGTGAATCCTGTCTGAAGCTTGACGCTGAGACTGATGAATTTACAGGCCAATGTATCGCTATACAAAAAAAACTGCAGGAGAGCAAACTGATACCCGGAATGTCAAAATCTCAATCGACGGAAAAGAATATACCCAGCGTGCCGTATCGTCATTTTACCGTTGACGGATGGAACGTCTACATCGGGAAGAATACGACCCAGAATGATGAACTCTCAACCCGATTTGCCAAACCGTGGGATATCTGGTGCCATGTCGCTGCACACGCCGGGTCACATGTAGTCCTGAAGCGCGAAAAAAAAGACCCGTGGCCGCCTAAAGAGGTTATTGAAAAAGTTGCGGCACTTGCCGTATGGTTTTCCAAGGCAAAACATACCTCCTATGCTGAAGTGCACATCACTGAGGCACGGTACGTGCATAAGCGGAGAAAGGCGCCGGCGGGCGAAGTCGTGCTGGATACATATAAAACCGTGCGTGTCGCTCCACAGTCGCCACAGGAAATGTTTAAAGAATAAATTGGCATATGATAATCGAAATGATATACTAAATATACACAGGATACCACTTTTTAAGAGGATATCGTATGTTGGTAGAAGGTGACGGGAGTAAACGCCAGTCGTTCAAACCGGGTGACGTGGTACTGGAACAGGGCAAGCTTGCCAAAGGTATGTATATTCTCATGTCCGGTGAGCTGGAGGTTTTTTATGAAGAGGTCAAAGTTGCGGAGATAACTGAAAAAGGGTCCTTTGTCGGTGAAATAGCCTCTATTCAGGGCGGAAGACGAACTGCAACAGTTAAGGCAAAGACAGATGCGGATTTGATATATATTGCCAATGCAACCCGCTATTTCGAGGAAAATCCCGCTTCCGCACTCTCTATTGCTCAGAGCCTTGCTGCACGTATCCCGGAGATGGATAAAAAGGTTGCTGAATTTGAAAAATTTGTTGAGAAATGGGTACAGGCCTTTGATGATGTTATAGCCATGGACGATATCCGTAAAATCAAGAAAGAGCTCGTTGAACTGCATGAATATTTCATCAGACAGCTTCGCGGCGGATGATACCTTGCTTTTCCCGGTTTCTAATAGTATTTTTACTCACGTAAAATTGAAAATATCGCGGGGTGGAGCAGTCCGGTAGCTCGTTGGGCTCATAACCCAAAGGTCAGAGGTTCGAATCCTCTCCCCGCTACCAAA
>CAZIYW010000165.1:0-8978 GCA_964543525.1 uncultured Fibrobacterota bacterium
ACCATGAAGAAATGGTAAATATCGTGTAGGTCTCCCAAATTCTACGCCACCAAATAATTAATTAATGCAGCGAAGTAATTCAACCTGTTTTTGATTTTACCGTAAAATAATATACCGCGTGCTTACCGATACCCGGAGGCCGGCCATGTATCGACTACTATTCATAACTTATATGTATCGTTTCCTGAAATAAACATCAATCGGTTGATAAAGCGATTTCTATCCATGATATAAAGGGGGAAGAGAGTATTTTCGCGCAGGGCACAATACCGAACCATATACCGATTGGCGGTATTTCATCGGGAGTCTATATCGTTGCGGTATATTCGGGGTGGATCGCCCCTGCGTAACACACTGTTTGTATCAGATAATATTCGAATACCGTACGATTAAATGAAAAATCGGCAGCCGGATTTTGGATTTCCCGAAACGACTACCGAAATTTTCATGTAACCACAGTTCCAAAGATAGTAAAGTATAGTAATTCTCTAACAGGCACCTCGTGCAACGAGGACCGCAATCGGCGTTTTAAAAAGCAGTTTTAAATCAAGCCACAATGACCAGTTTTTCATGTAATGGATATCCATACGAACCATGTTATTAAAATCGGTATTACTGCGGCCATCAACCTGCCAGTAGCCCGTTATACCGGGTTTAAAATCAAGGACCCGCTTGGTGTGCCACGTATCGTACTCTTCGACCTCATAAGGTATCGGCGGACGCGGCCCAACCAGTGACATGTCGCCGCGAAGCACATTGAAAAACTGAGGCAATTCATCAAGACTTGTCTTGCGTATAAACTTTCCAACATATGTCACACGAGGATCGTCTTTCATCTTAAAGGCATTCTTCACCTTACCCTCTTCAACTTTAATCTCGCCGTTGATAAGCTTACTGACAAATTTTTTGTGAATCTCCTCGTTGTTATTGGCATACATTGAGCGAAATTTCAATAATGTAAAGGTTTTGCCGCCCTCCCCGACCCGCTCCTGCCTGAAAAGAATCGGCCCCTTCGAGGTCAGCTTTATAAGCAGAGAAATGAACAGGAAAAAAGGTGAGAAAAAAAGAATGGCAAAAAGACTGCCTAAAATATCAATTGCCCTTTTAAAAAACAGCGCGGTTTTTTTTGACGCAGGATGACTTGTTACACCGGACACGGGCACATCGTCGGTAAGGTCTTTTAACGATATCACCCTTGTCTTATCACTGTCGGGGTCTTCCACAGGAAATAGTTTCCAGCGGATTTCAATATCCTCATAAAAGCACTTGTCAATTGCGGAGATAAGATTCCTGCGAATCTTATTTACGATGATCTCACAGCTTTTTTTGTTAATTTCGGTGCAGAGAATCCCGATCACCTGATTCCTGCACATCCAACCTTTAATATCAATTTCCCGGGTTGATTCATAAAGCGTTTTAATAACCAGATCAACGACGCGCAAACGAGTGATACCGTCAATCAACTGCTGCTCACACCTGTTTTCTACAAGTTTTCGCACATCAATAAAGACCAGCATAAAGGGATTAACGGAACGATAGGTCCGCTGAACCTCCAGTGCAATCAACTCAGTAAAGTACGCTTCATTATAAAAATTTTCAAACTTTTCATGCCTGATTGACTGTTTCGATGATGTAACGGAATGTCCGGAAGTAGTGGAGGATTCTGTGAGGGTTCTGAGATGATTATTGTAGAAATCAGGCCGGAATTGTGATCGTATCGTTCGCATCTCTTCTAAAGTGGGTTGGGAATCTGCCGCCATCACGTTTGCCTCCCCGTGATTATATCGTTGCATGAAAATTAGCTGCTTCTGAAATTCATTTGATACTAATATATGGAACTAATTCCCCGAGTTGTAGGTACTTTTTAGGTACATTATCTCCGTATCTTTTTCATTAAACATGGGGATACCGGAATAACCGGCAACCACAGAGTGGTAATGGTGGAAATGCTGAAATGTCTACTGCTCGCTGTAGGAGACCTTGCAGGTCACATTGAATTGAATCTTTCCCCGCCCCGCACGGGTTATGCTGATTGCCGGGCAACTATCCTCCATCAATTTCATCAGCCGTTTAATCCGGATATTCAGATTGGGATTAAGCGGGTCATAGATAATATTTTCATCCCTTTTAAACTCGCGTAATTCGAACAGAGTCTGCCCGTTTTTGGAATAGGCATCAAACATCTTCCGGAGAATTTTTGCCTGTGCAAACTTGGTTACATGCTCACCGTTGATTGAAATACTCTCTTCATCCTTGAAATAAACCACATCGGCTTTAAATGCAATCTTTTCAAGAAGGGCCTCATGAGATTTCTGTGCATCCGCCCAGCCATTCACTGTATCGCCAATTGCTTCATCAATGATATTTGCCATAAAATCATCAGGTTTAATAACACCTTTCCGGTATCTGAAATTATACAGATATATCGGGGCACTGTAGGCACAGCCGGCATGAAGAACAACTCGTTTGCGCTCAGGACAATAATAATCGCCGGTTACCAGTATTACTCTTTTCGAGGGAATTTTATATTTGCGCAATTTGAGATTATTCCGCTCACAGAATGTGCCAAAGGGGATCACCTCACCATATTTTTCGTCATTTATATACAACGTGTCTTTTGTCACTGCTATATTTTCATTTGGCAGTATCTGTTCTACAGTACGGCAGTCACTCAGCATATGTAATTCCTCGAAGGGAGGCATATTCATACAATAGGGCGTCGACTGCACCAGCATACCGGTCCAGAGCTCACAATCATACGGTGGGAAATCCTTAATGTACACTTTTTTATATAAGCGTAACTGCTCAACCGCCTGGGAATACATGACCATTAAAGTAGCAGAGTGCCATATACCCTCCGACTTTTGCTTAAGCAGTTTATGAACAACGCCGGGCGCGAGTTGGTCGGTAAAATACTCAATGACACTGAGTATAAGTGGGCGGGGATCTTTCTCCATATAAAAATAGGATAAAAACGGCTTACCCCACCGTAATATCGACTTTGCCGATATAAGCATTCCCCTGCTTATTCTCTGAAATGTCTTTTTAATAAACGCAACGGTATCGATACCGTGTGAAACGAGAAACGGCTCAACATCACCGAATACATCTACCAGATAATCAATTGAAGAATATTTCCGTTCCTGCCATAATGTAGTAAACAGGTGTATTTCTTCTTTCCCGGAAGGTGCATCCGGTAAGGGATGACGAGCCCAGAATGCACGTACATCAGCCTCAGGAATTTCAAGAATCATGCCCGCATACAGTAATTTAAGAATATCGTTACGAATAACTATTGTTGAATCTTTTTTCGTTTTTCGTCGCATGTGATTTGTTTCGGCAGTTACTATACAACTAAAACTTAGAAAAGATATATCAATCGCGGCAACTATCGCTGAAGTTACTCAGCGCAAAAGATAATTCGAATTGTATAATTGAATCAATCACAATCCCCTTATGAATATACAGTATTACAATCAAATAAAGGACATTTGGATAATTTTTTTCAGGTACACCTATCAATGCAATTTATCGATTCAAAACAGATACTTCTCCATCACTTCTGTATAAAAATACATATTTCCGCATAAACATTACATTTTTTTTACCTGTTATTGCTAATGGATACGCTTTAATTATCCGGCATTTTTTTGCATGTTTTTATAGTAGAGAATACGTACTACCGAACAAAGGAGTTTGCCATGAAAATCTCAATTGAAAGTGCGGAAAGGATAAAACTGATACCCGATACCGAGCATGAAAAAGAAAATCTTGATGCTCTGGAGAAAATACTCATTCGGTGCGATGAAGACAGTAAGGTACTCTTCCCGGTGGGCGCGTATCTGCCGGGCAAGGATGGCGGTAACATCACGCGAAGAACCCATGACCGCCCTGATTGTACTGTACCGATCCTTTACCGGAGTAAAAATACTGTCAAGCCAGATTGGCCCGTCGGGAAAATGTATGCATCACGCGAATGTGATGTTCTGCCTTTCGATATAACGTGAAGAACTCCCTTTAACGCATCCTCGGCAACCTCCGGGGGAAAAATATCCCTGAGATTTTTTCCCACAATATCTTCAGGTGTCCCGTCAGAAATAATAGGTACCGTCAGTACATGATTAATATCAACTACTTTCAGTACCTGCGGTACTTGTTAAACTGCTGCAGAAAGAAGGTAAATTTGTTAAGGATTTCACGACTGTTTTCATCCAGATTCTCGAACTTTGCACCCACCAGTGTTTTTCCCCGAATGGTATCAGGTTTACAATAACGAATCGAGATATCCAGTGAAACGGATACTCCTTCGAAAATATCCTTTTCCGGGGGATATGCTAAATCAATCGTGTATATCTTACCCGTCTCAAGTGCCTCATTACAATAAAACCCGATACCGGTTGTACTGATATTCTTCACCTCCAGTTTCTGTTCCCTGAAGGTAAGTGAAGGATTCGCACAATGCCTTTTTGCCCGGCGTCTTTCACTCCCCAGTTCCATCCAGACCGGCTCCCGTTAAATAATGTGATTTATTTGACAAATAAAACCGTATATACTCAAATATACGGTTCCTTCGTGTCTTTATATACTTTTTAGTAATGAATGAATCAGGACTAAAGATCCCATTTCTTTTTCTTCTTATGTTTGACTTCACCGGGCACATCATCAGTTAAAGCAATAATGTTGCACTATCTTTATAATATTATATAAAACAACGCCTTACGTTTATCACTCACTTCATATTAGAAATCGTAAAATCATCGAAATTCGCTTAATCTAATCATTTTTTCGCATTCTATAAGTTAAATGTGCAACATCATTGAGTTAAAGAATACATAAACCTGCCGATATCTCCCATTTCCTCTTTTACTTTTTTAATATATAAATTTATGGTTGCCCGGATATTACCCTCCTGTGTATCCAAAATAAGCTGCAGTTTTTCCTGCTCAAGCTTCCGTAACTCATACATATTTTTACAGCAGGTCAGCACATCAAGGGTATCCTTCATATGGTGCCGTAATAAAAACCGGATATAGGCCTTTTTATCCTTCAGGGAATATTCCTTCATCTCACTGTATTTCGTGTCAGTTTCGTAAATAAGTGTCTTGATACTGTCAATTTTTGCCTGAAGGGCGTTTATTCTTTCGGCATTCGGGTTGTTTCCGTCGATTATAATTTCTTTTGACGCCTCATCGGGCTCAAAGTAGGAAACATCAACATTCTCCCGTGCAATAGAGTCGAGTCTTCTCTTCTCCTTCCTTCTTATCTCTTCCTCACGTAACTTTTCATCACCGACAACATACCGTGCCAGCATCAATGAATCGGCTACTCTGATTGAGTCTGCTACTCTGATGGAATCGGCTGTTCTGAGTGAATCGGCATGAAGCTGTTCCCTTCTTTCGAATGTATTGAGCTTAACGTTTGAACAGTTGTAGGTAAGCAACAATAAAATAAAAGCACAAGAAAAAGCTGCATATCGCATAATAATACCCCTTGAGTGGAAAAGTGATACGTACCTGTTTATTAATTGACGTGTGATGGTTATAGCAATAGTAATGCCAGTAAAAAAACACTGTTTTTCGAGAAATTTCATTAATTTAAAACCATTCCCCGTCCCAGAATCGGGACTCGAGTCTCAAAATCGGGACGATTTTTATACATTATATCACGAAAAACAGATTTTTTTAACTATTTTCTATATTAATAAGATAAGACGCCTGTCGGTTGTGGTTGTATACGATATTCTTGAGTGTCTGTTCGAAAAGTCCCTGGTTTGTCATTTCGACCGAAGGAAGAAATCTATCTTTTCTAAGAATCATTATCGTACAGATTCCTCCCGCTGGTCGAAAGGACAGGTGTAATCGGTTTCCGGGAAAGCACTCAATAACAACTATTTGCCGAAAAACAGACATAATCGGAACTGTTTTGAAAAAACATTTAAACTACTTCACTGTTATATTTATACTCTTCGTTTCTCTCTTTTTTCACGTCGCGTACACACAGGCACTATTTCCTTAACCAGCAAAAGACCACGGCCATAGGATATGAGCGATACCGGACTTGTTGCATCGGATTGTCAGGTCTTCTGGCGGGGAAAAGGTGCGACCCAATGGGAATCCACCCCGTTTCATGCAATTGCGAGACTTGATTCTTTTGCAGCTGAAATCCCTGCCCAGAATTCCGGTACCGATATCTAATACTACCTGGCAGCTGCTGATTTATCAGGACGAAAAGTGATGTTACCGCGGACTGCGCCGGACTGGCTCTACAGTTTCAAGGCAGTGAACGGTAAACAAATTGATCCTGACATTGAAATTATCATGAGCGAATCAATACAACTCAAGGCTACGGTTCAGGATATAACCGACATTCAATTCCTGCTTGCAGTAAATTCTCCGGTAACCCTTTTGATAACTGATTTACAGGGAAAAAATATCTGCATACTTTTAAGAAATACAAAAACCACCGGTATCGTAAACGGGGATGGGAAAAATCGTTATGGGATCAGATGTCCTTCAGGTATCTATTTCATGGTATTGAAAACGGATAATAAATCAATGGTTAAACCCTTTATTATTGTGAAATAGATGCATAACGTATGAGAATTGGGGGTGGATTTTTTTCACGACGTTTAAAATAGTAGCCGTAATATAACAATGCTGTTTTCTTCAAACTTCTCAATTCAGTCCGTCCCAAAATCACAAGAAACAATATGCCTGCCATTCGAGGGGCATCAATCCTGTCGACTAGTCTGTCCATTGCAGCGGATGGTTTAGTTTTATTATATTGCCATTATGCAAATGCATGTCTGCCCGGATAGTAAATACCCTCCAGCCAAGCCATGAGATTTTAAAACCATTGTCGCGGTCCCGAATTACCCGTCGCTGTTCACGGAAAGAGCTATGCATATGATAAACCACACTGTCAATATCCTGGAGTACAGACGGTTTTGCTTCAACATGCACAACGAAATTATAATATTTCACATCGTTTATTTTACGGTCAAACTTTGTCGTATTAACCAATTGAAAGGCTGTTGCGTCAATTACTTCATTCTTTACCGGAGCCCTGACTTTAACAAACGGACTGGATTGTTTCGCCAGTGATGCTAATGATACTTCTGTACGGGTAAATTTATTCAGGAGATGTTCAATATCTTCAGGATTTATTCCTGCTACAACCAGATAACCATAGGAAGTATCGTATGATTTAAATGTCTCAAGTTCTTCCAATATAAGATATTTTGCCATATTCGCAGTAATACGCGGCTCAACGGATTGTTTGGTTGATTTATTTTGCACATTTTGCAAAAGACTATCCACGTACAAAGCAACGGCTTCTTTCAGGTTTGCTTCCGCTTTGGTTTTAGACAGTTCCAGAGAATTATCTTTTCCTACCGCCGCAAACCAGCTTAATTGTTTATTTCGTTTGTCAAAAGCATGCAACGTATACTCTTCTTCTCCTATTTTAACCTTATCTTTCGTTGCTATTACAATTTCGCCAACAGACTGCGCATAGGCTTCCCCACTCCCCAGGCCGACAAACGCATATAGTATTTTGCTGCCGAACTCTCCGGGCTTTGATAAGGATGTACCAAGAAGTATACCGCGTTTAATTCTATTTATACTTAATTCCGCCCTGCTATATTCAGTGAGAAAATCTTCAAATACTTCCTGTTTATAGAGTGAACCTTACTGTTCTTTAAATTCATTGTACTTCTGTTGCGCACAGATCCGGTTATCATCCCTTTTACTGATAGTTTCAGTTAATGACGCTGGTGTTGCACTCGATGGAGGCGGTTGAATATCCTGACCTGCCGCGTAAAAGCAGAATAATAAAAGCATACCTGTAATGTACCGTATACGACCCTCCTTTTTCTTTAATTTGATACGATCAATACTTATTATTCAGACGCTCAGTAGGTATATATTATCTCAGTCAATAACAATAACCTCTCTGAAAACAACAACTCCACCTCCCCTGCGTTTTTAATCTTACTTTTGCGAAAGCCAACCACAGGTGATATAACACTTCACATTTCGTAGGAACTACGAAAATAATTTACCCGTTTATAATGCTTCCCATTCAACTTTAAAACTGTCTTTTCAGCAAGAGATGAAGTTATAAGCGAGAGGTCCCTGGTGCATTTCTGTGGTATTCAACAAACGGGTGTGTATGTAAAAACAATCGAAATGCTAATTTTCAGGTATTATCTCAATACCCCATATTTCTCTGTTCTAATCTGCAGAAATACTTCTGAAAATGTTTTACAGATATATCATCGGTAAAATAGTGAACTCGCCCCGTGCAGAGCACGGAGGTTTCTATGCCCATCTAAATGCTAAATGGAATTGATTGGATATTACTTAATTACCACTGACTTCTCTATACTGATATTCTCCCCTGCTGAGAGCTTGAAATAATACGTTCCGGAACCATATTCCCAACTGTCCCACGTAACATTATAAGTACCTTTGTCCATATCCTGATTAAGTATTACATCAACCAGTTTCCCCTTAATATCATATGCTTCAAGTTTTACCGGACAGTATTGAGGGATAGTGTAGGTTATAGATACTAAATTTCCATCACCATCAGACACTTTCGTGCCCTCTTCAGATAATTTCACAAACATCGTAGCACTGCCAAATGATAATGATACCATGACAGATAACATTAGAAATAAATTTTTCATTAAAACCTCCTGAGAAAGATGAAATGTAATTAATACGTTTTTATTGGCCTGTATAACTAAAGCCGGGGTTTTACAGGTGTACCATGGAGTGATATAAACGTGCATGACAGGATATTTAATTACATTATGCCAACCAAAAAAAGCAAAATAAATTTAAAAATGCGCAGATTGATAACAAAATATTGTCATTTTTGTCTCATTCATACTTGTGATTCAGACACTATTTAGAGTCGATAGTTATCCGTCTGGCCTCCAAGAGTTGGCAGTGAGTTCCTGAAACCCGGTT
>CAZIYW010000166.1:0-8615 GCA_964543525.1 uncultured Fibrobacterota bacterium
TGATTACTTCAAGATTATTGAGGAATACATCATCGATGAATTTCCGCATGTGCAGGATTTTGATGATATGCCCCTTGGTCTCGCTCGCCCGCTGTCTGAAAAATGGGAGCAGCTTGACGGAGATGACTTCGACTGGATAGTACATTCAGGCCCGACACCGTCGAAACAATATGGTACCACCGGACCTGATGCCGATCATTCAGGTTCGGGTAAATATGTCTATGTTGAGGCATCGGATCCCAATAATCCCGGTAAAAAAACAGAGATGATCTCGCCGAAATTTAACCTTAATATACTTGAAAAACCGGAATTGGTTTTCTGGGCGCACATGTTCAGCGATTCGAATCATATGGGCGATCTCTGCGTTGATATCAGTGTTGACGGTACCTGGAAGAACGACGTTATTAAACTGAGCGGCGATAAGGGTGACAAATGGTTTGAGGTAAAACAGGACCTGGCGCAGTACCAGGGGGAGCGGGTACGGTTCCGTTTCCGCGGTGTCACCGGTCAGAGCTATGCCAGTGATATCGCTGTTGATGATTTCATGATTGATGGTGAAACGGCAATCGGAAAAACGGTTAAAAATCTACCGGCTGCATTTGCACTCAAATATTATAGTTCTCGGGTTTATTTTCAGATTCCCGAACATGTCGATAAAAATCCGGTAAGCATTAAATTGTATAGTGCGCAGGGGAAACTGGTGAAAACACTGGTTCAGGGCACGGTCAAAGCCGGGTATCATTCCATTTCGGTACATAGTAAAAAAAGCAGAAACCTTGCTGCCGGAGTGTACCTGTGCAGAATGGAAGCAAAGGGGTTTGTAAAGACGATCAATGTGGTGATAAGTAAATAATTCTCCGGTAAACTTTATTATTGCCGGAATAGCGGCGCCTCTGCAGTATGTGGAGGTGCCTTTTTTATACAAAAAATGGAGGATTTATTTTATTATAACAGTATACAGTTGATACTATAAAAATTCTTGTCCCGGGATTTTGGAGTAAATCTGTTTAGAATACTATGAAAAAATTTATTGCCGATCATGAAAAATCAGTAAAAGAGCACCTCTCCGATACCGGGGCGTCTGAAGAGTTCAATATATACCACGAAAAACAGATACACTACCTTCAGGCAGAACGGCTCGCCCATTTGATAGTTCTGGTAACTATTGCGGTTTGTACCGTTATTACCACCATTGTATTGGTTTTCCGGCAGGAGCTGTTACTGTTTGTTCTGTTGGGATTATTTATACTGCTGCTGGTGCCGTATGTTTTTCATTACTTTACTTTAGAAAATACGGTGCAGCGATGGTACCGGTATGCCCGTCAATTGGATAAAAAGAATGCTGAAGATACCCCACTGTAGATTGTTTGCGGTAACCAGTAATAGAAGTGTCTCACAACACCGCCAATACTCCAATCCTCCAGTACTCCGGTTAATCTACTATCATTTCCCTCTTCCTGAACAGAACGGTATCCTGCATGCCACTAATTTTCCTTTGCAAACCATTTCCGAGGTATTTGATATAAAGGGTAAAGGTGGATGTCCGCTGCCGGTGAACGGTGTCGGTTACCGTAACGGTGACATAATCACCGGCGATTGACGTGTCATGGTAAATGGTATGGGTGAACATGGTATCGTTAACGATGAATTCATCCGCAAAATTTGACTGCTTGATTGTTACTTTGTAATTCTTAACTGATGAGAGTGTGTCAAGTATGTAGTAACAGAGTTGAACGGTGTCATCCTGAGTTAACGAAATAGTATCTCCCTGCGTGTGTGAGGTGGTGTCGTTTTCCGGCAATAAAATTGATTTCACCATCAGAACCGGATCGCTGGAAGAATCGGATACAACGGTAAACGGGTGGTATATAGTATGAGAATGTTCAAGAAAATCTTTCACTGTTAGTCTGAGCGTCTGAGAGCCGGTATCCTCCAAATGCGGCAGCCAGGTAACCGAGCCGCCTGTTGTTGAGGTGGTGTCAAGCAGCAGGGTGTCAACGGGTGGTTCAACGGCTGCAATGTAGCGGATTTCGGGCGTAGGATTGTTTGCCACGTGATCCGGTGTAATAGTAAACGACATAGTATCTTTTTCAGCCCGCAGTGTTTTGGGAAGAAGGGAATAAACAGAGCTTTTAAAAGCGATAGATTCAATCGTATCCTGGGCCACTATAAAGTTCCACGTTATAGTATCGGATTTCTCGTAGTTGTCGGCAAGGTGAAAGGTAATGCTGTCGGGGCCGATATCGGCAGGCGTTGGTTTCATGAAAAGGTAAGAACCGTTGACCGACCAGGACCCTTTATACAGCACGGTAACGGTAACGGGATCATGATCCGGATCGTAGGTAAAAATTGTGTCATAATATGTTTTTCCGACATATAAGAGTGAGGTGGCGAGTGAATCTTTAATATCAAGCTCCGGTTTTGTATTTGACATACATCTGAAGGAAGTTATGGTTTCATGACTTGAATCATCCCGCGCGTAGATAGTGATTTTGTGGGAAGGGTCGTGAGGAACTGCAACATTTTCCCGTATCCAGAGCAGTTGCTGCGGATGCGATTCTGCAGCGATATTGTCAATAAGTAAACTGGTAATCTGCGATACCTGGTCATAGGCTTTGACGCTGATTTTAACCGATGAATCCGCGACGACGGTAAGGGTATTATCCTTGACATATATGGAGTCATTTATAATAATCTCGGCAATAATAGGCCCTGCAGTATCGGGAATATCCGGATCATAATAGATGACGCGGCTTTCGGACGCCAGTACCGTGGAATTGTCGATTTTTGTGGCATAAAGCGTAACTGTATTTTCACCTTTTTTCGTCAGTGAAAAAAGTCTGTTCCAGTTTTGTGATTTGTGGGGACGGATCGTGTCGACCGGCAGGATACCACTGTCGTTCAGTGCACAGTATAATGTTAATGTGTCAAGAGAAAAGTTCCAGATGTCGCCATAGATATAAAACAGCGTATCGGCTGTGGTAGTGGTATCGGTAATACCGGCGATATTGATCAGAATAATATCCTCGTCTACGACGGTCGAGTCATACACCAGCCAGTAGGTCTTCTCGGTTTTATTACTCGTGTACTCCGAACCGATATTATCTATTGCGGTGACGGTAATTTCAAGGGGATTGGACACGGTATAGTCGGACAGGGAAAGGAACCGGGTGGCATACAATTTTCTGTCTTTGTCAACATAGGTAAACGGATTATTAAGGATCGATGCCGAGTCAACCATCCTACCCCCCTGATCAGTGATAGCGACCAGGAATGTGAAGGTGTTATTACCGGTGGTTACCGTATCGTTGGATATAGTGCTATTTTTACAGACAATGGTGGGGAAGGTTGTATCCTGAAAACTGTAATAGAATGGTACTCCTGGTGATATATGTGAACCGCTCTTTTCTTTGACTTTAATAACACCTTTATGACCGAAAACCGGAGAAATGAATATGACCGTATCAATTTTTTTCTGAGTAGCGACTATATTGACGTCTCCGAAGTTCCAGGTGTAAACAACATCGATGTCCTTGACACCTGTTGTTGAAAGAATAGTCTCAGAGCCGAGAAAACCGGTTACCGAATCAGGTTCAAGAGGAGAGACTGCATGAAAGTAGTGAAAGGATGAGTCGATTCCCCCGTTTTTAAGAAATACACAAAACAGAACCTGTATTTCACCGGCAGCATATAATGAAAAGGGGAGCGGATAGGTAGTATTTAATGACGGGACTATTGTAGTGTCTGACCATAACCGGTTGTTGTCGATTGTCACAGTGAGGGAATCAACAAGATCAGAAAAGGCGACCGCCATGCTGAAACTCTGGGTTGAGAAAATTTCAACGGTGTCGCCAAAAGATATGGTCTCATTGGAAATAACCAATTCAACGTTGGAGTAGTCCTTGAAGGGATTATATTCCCGCACACAGAATAGGATAAGTAGTACCTGAATCAATCCTGCGTAAGTGATTTTATTCATTGATATTAAATTCTCCGCTGTCTTTCATTTTTTATCAGCGTTGTTCCATAATTTGTTTTTACCGAAAATTCTTTTCACCGCTTGTCTTGATACAGCCTTCAATAGTAAAGGCGGCAGACGACAGGTGCTGAAAAAAGATGTGTCAAAACAAGCTCGAAAAAATGACGTAATTTTAAGTCTGTTGAATTATGTAAAAACATAAGGTAACTGCCCATCATTATTTTTGCAATGGAATGCCGAACTTGGCACTCAGATAATTTTCAATATTTTCCATCTCACTGGTTGAAAGGGCACGATTGTATACGACACCCTCCGCTATATCACCGTTCCAGAATCCATATAAATCATAATCGGTCTCTCCGTATGCGCCAAGCAAAATCTCCTTTGGCGGCTGCAAATTATTATTGGTAGATGCCTGATTGCCATTCTTTCCATCAAGACGTTGGATTATTGAAGAACTGTTTGGCCGGTCCCATGCGAAGGTAATAATATGCCATCGACCTTCAACCATCCGTAAAGAACCAGAAGTGAATGATATTGTTGTATTACTCGGATCGGTATAGAATGCTTTAAGTAAGCTGCCGTCCGTGCCGAAATAGAAATAGCCGTTTTGATGGTCGGCAAATGACATCAGAGTATATCGTTTGCTGCTGAAATCAAACAATCTCGTCACAAAAAACATGGTGTATGACGTATTCGCAGGAGTAAATTTGCTTGCCAGCATATCACCTTCAGATCGATTAAATTCAAGATGCGGCGGTGTAGAGAGCTTTTTATAATTTGGAAAATGGGAGTCGGAGGTAAGATACATCTGCGAATTATGTGATGACGCCCAGTAGAGCACATTATTGTTAGTTGGATCTACTGCTATATTATGTTCGTCTTCTCCCTGCAACCAGAGATAGAGACCGTTTATCTCATCCGGATTTACTCCTTGCGGATGTTCGATTGAAATTGCCATGCTGTCACCGGAAGAGCCTGCGGTTTTGTCCTGCACGTGAATGCGGAGAGTATCGGGATCTTTATTGAGAATCGGGATAATGTTTATATAAAACCAGTTACTGTCCGTATCAAAGGTTGTAACGGTATTTGAAAGCTTTTTCGTGATAGTAAAGTGCTCCGACAGCGGGTGATCTGTATCGATAACGGTAAAGAGCAGTTGACCGGTATCGGTGCGTGAGGACAGGGTCATGTGGGTACCGGAAAGCAGATTCTTACCGCTTATATCTTCCACGGCAAGAGAGCATGGAGAATTATTTTCCGGTATCACCGTAACGGTGTGAAAGAGGGTATCACTTGTGCGCAGCAGGTCGAATACCGTGAAAACAATCAGATGAGTGCCGGTGTCTTGCTTGGAAGGCGACCAGTTGAAAATCGGGGAAGCAGTGTCTTGCAACATCCATGCTCCTTCGGGAAACCGTTGGGCAGAAAAGCTGTACGGTGGTGTACCGGTGCCGCTCTTCACCTGAAGGGTATCAAGAAGCGAAGTGCCGCAAGCAACGAGGAGGTTTTCAATATCATCCGTTGTTGTCAGGAATTGTACTGGATTGTCAATTATCGTATCAGCGGTGATTGTATAAACCCAGGATGAGACGGCTGAGTATTGAAGCCTGTCGTACAAGCGGAAACTGAAATTAACCGAGCCGGTATCATTTTCCTGCGGCTTCCATGCTGCAAAGAAACGGGTGATGATACCTGATTTTTCAGCAATAATGTCCAGATTGGGAATGGTTGCCGTCTGCAATAGTGCAATGGAATCACCGTCGGCGTCCCGTGCTTCGAATGTATCAGTATAGGTATACCCGGTCTTTAAGTAGGCGGGAAATGATGGCGTCACAACCAGCGTCGGTATTCTATTGAAAAATATCTGCAGGGTATCCCTGGTTATATTACCTTCAAAATCGTATAAAAGAAGCGGCAGGGAGTTACGGCCATGGTGCAGCGACACCTTTGCATGCCAGCCAAGATATTTACTGTCGGGTTTTGCAGCTATTTTGTTAATGAAAACCTTTTGTATACCGGAAACAAGGTCAAGAGCGTAGACCAGCAGCTCCGGAGCGTTATTTGACACAAACATATCCTTGGTATAGTGGCTATTGTCAATATAGATTCTTGAAATAACAGGTCCTGTAGTATCCTGTATCACGTTAGTATGAATAATATCAACTGAAAGCCGTCCCAGTGTGTCGTTTTCTGAAGAGAGCGCGTAGATGTTGAATTCATTTACCCTGTTCTCCTGCAGATTCAGGATGCATCCCCAGAGTCCCTGGTAATACAGTACCGTATCACAACCGGTAAGATACGTATCGTTGAGAAAGAATTTCAGTGTGTAGGATGTCGGCAGTTTTGAAACAGCCTCGCCAATAACCGACACCTTCTTTGTCGTTGTGGTAAAACCGGTCTGGTCAACCGTATTGAGAGAAATGGTAACCTTGTTTGTCTGATTACTTGTGGTGTCGTAAAAGAGATAAAAGGATTTTGCGGTATCGTTGCCATTTTTATCACTGGCGTACACAGTTACATTAAGAGGGGTTTCCTCGTACTGTGCCATGGAGTCATACAGTTTAGTGTATATATTATCACCTGACTTGTAATCAAAATCCTCACCGTTAAATGATATTGAGTCAATACCGTCATGCAGCCGATCTTCGATTTTAACTTTAAAGGCAAACAGGTCTATTCCGGACAGTATGGTGTCGGCAAGTATAAAGTCCTCGTTGACACAATAGATGACGGGTGGTCGCAGATCCTTCAACGAGTAATAAAAAGTAACCGATGGCGACCGTAAACCCAGGGGATCCTGTACCCAGAGTTTACCGGTACCTTCAGGAGCAATAAACTGACTTATAACAAAAGTGTCTATGGTACGAAACGAGTTTATTACCGTATCGTCAAACTGCCAGAAGTATTCAACATCGATATCCTTTACGGGAGATGCATTGACAATAACAGAATCGCTATACGGACCGAATCCGTTGATTGTATCCTGATGGAGGGGTGAATAGCAGTAGATGCGAATTCTTTTTTCCTTCGGATCGCCTTCATAGGGTGTGGTGGTAATCGTAATTGCCTGGTACCCGGTGTCAAAAAAGGAAAAGGAAAAATGGTGTTCGTCGGAGAAAGCGTTGTGTATAATGGTCGTGTCCTGCCAAAGGCGGTTGTTATCGGCGGAAACGGTAAAGGATTCAACCAATTCGGCAAAGGCGACTTTTACGGAAATGGTTTCTGTACAGAATATCGGCAGGGAATCGTTGGGAGGAAAGGATTGGGAAACAACTATAACGTCGGCGTTTGACGGGTCCTTATAAGGATTGTATTCGTTAATGCAATAAACGAGAGGGAAAAGAATTAAAAGGCTTATGAGATTTTTTTGAGACATAATGTTAATAGATGCATGACTTAATTTTTATATTGTTTTTCCCTGCATCAACCTCATGAGGCCTCTCCGCCTGTGAATAAACCTCGCCGGAAGTGGTGTGAACACGTGAGAGAGATGCGGTAACGTTTACTTATTATATCTACTTATTATCTATGTTAAAAAGTAAATGACCAGGTAAACCCTGTAAGACCAATAGCTGCCATGGTGAAATCCACTATGACGAATACTTTTTTTTCGATATAGTTACTCCGGGCATTTTCATAATCATCGGAACTCTTGTTGAATTTTATATCATCTGATGGATGCTTACTGTTGAATGCCACCCATACATCTTTCGCTTCCGTATATTGAGACCCGTGGGCGATACCAGCGACAATACCGCCGAGTCCCAGGACCAGTCCGGAGTATCGGAAAAAATTTCTTTTCGGCGCCAGAGGATCCTTTAAAATCTTTACATCAAGTCCTTCCTCGGTAATATCTTTTGTGGAAAGAACATACTGATAGGGAGAATCGGCTACCACATCCTTTTTAATCTCTTTTTCAATTGTTAAGTTACTCTTTCCGTTTTCCAGAAAAATAACGGGATCCAGCCTGATATATTTCGTTTCGGAGACAAGACCGTATACAGTGTATGAGATAATACAGTGCTCAAAATAACTGCCGAAACCGTCCGAGTGGATATAAATACCGTTCCAGTCAAAGGGGTTCGCTATAAAATCGGTAGAAGGATTGTAGGTTTTGTCAAACTCAGAGGTGAATATTACCGGAGATTTTTCCGTACCATTGACGATGAGCTTTCCGCGGACATGAAGCCCGGTGAAGTTCTGAAAAAGAATGATCGCACCTGACTCAATAGTAACGACTTTATCGACGGGCACTTCAATATCGGTGATAACAATATATTTTCTGCCGTGCCCCTTAATTATTGATGGTAGGGGGCCGGCAAGGGTGTCGTAATGCATCGCTTCAGCATGGATAAGTGTCAAAGGCGCAGTGATGAGTATTGCGAGAAAGCAAAAGTATTTGTATCTACTTATATTTCTTATAGTTGTATTTACCATCATATCAGTATAATTACATTCAGGAGTGTTTAATAAATACTAATAAAATCCGGTAAGTGATGAAATGATGGTGTAGACTTTAAAAAAGTAATCTGTTATGATTTTGTTATGATTTTTATAGTGAATTCAGCCTGTCTTATTATTAATAATAATACCACAATTCAGAGGATTTTTAAATACTTTTGTTGATTGTACA